>NZ_JBSFNS010000080.1:0-37625 GCF_053587275.1 Amycolatopsis sp. NPDC003676 | reverse complement strand
ACCATGAACACGAAATCCGTCAACGCGGGCGAATACGCGGCACCGCCAGCACACGGGCCGAGCATCACCGAAATCTGCGGAATGACCCCCGAGGACCGGGTGTTGCGCTGGAAGATCCCGCCGTACCCGGCGAGCGCCGTCACGCCCTCCTGAATCCGCGCGCCCGCACCGTCATTGAGCGACACCAGCGGAGCACCGGCCGCCGCGGCAAGGTCCATCACTTTGTGGATCTTCTGTGCGTGCGCCTCGCCAAGCGCGCCGCCGAAAATGCGGAAGTCGTGGGCATACACGAAAACCGTGCGCCCGTACACCGTCCCCCAGCCGCACACCACGCCGTCCGAATACGGCTTCCGGTGTTCAAGACCGAAGGCCGTCGCGCGGTGGCGGCGCAGGGACTCGATCTCGGTGAACGAACCCGGGTCAAGCAGGAGTTCGATGCGCTCGTGCGCGGTCAGCTTGCCGCGGTCGTGCTGGCGGGCGGTCGCGGCGTCGTCGGGACCGCGTCGCGCGGCCTCCTTGATCTCCCGCAGTTCCTCGAGCCTGCTGTCGAATCCGACCGCCAGTGCCTCAGACATGTGCACGCCCCTTGTCGACAAGCCGATCGGTCAGGTACCGGAGAATCACGTCCTGGTGGCGGGTCAGGAAGAAATGCCCGCCGGCGAGCGGGACCAGCTCGAAGCCCGCCGAAGTGTGGTCGCCCCACGACCGGACCTCGTCGACCGAGGCGACCGGGTCGTCGGTGCCGGTGAACGCGACCACCGGGGCCGCCAGCGGCGAGCCCGGCTGGTACCGGTAGGTCTCCACGGCGCGATAGTCGTTGCGCACCACGGGAAGGATCATCCGCACGACGTCGTCGTCGCCGAGCAGGTCCATTTCGGTGCCGCTCAACCGGCGCAGTTCGTCGATCACGCCGTCGTCGGTGCGGGTGTGCACGTTCTCGTCGCGGTGCCGCGACGGTGCCCGGCGGCCGGACACGAAGAGCGTGTCCACCGCGGTGCGAGCGGCCTCCAGCCTGCGGGTCACTTCGAAGGCGATCATCGCGCCCATGCTGTGGCCGAACAGCGCGAGCGGCAGGTCGTCGCGGCCGCGCAGCAGCTCGGCGATCCGGTCGGCCAGCGCGTCGATGGTGGTCAGGAACGGCTCGTGCCGCCGGTCCTGGCGGCCCGGGTACTGCACCGCCAGCACCTCGATGTCCGGCGTCAGCGCCCGCGAAACCGGGAAGTAGAACGGAGCCGAACCTCCGGCGTGCGGCAGGCACACCAGCCTTGCCCTCGCCTCGGGCGACGTGTGGAAGCGGCGAAACCAGCTGTCCTCGTCGGAATTCGCGCTACCCGTCATGTCGTCCCACCGCCTTTCCGACGTCTGCGCCGGGACGACCCGGCCACGGATCCTTCTTCGCCGACCCACGCTAACCGCGCCCACCGCGCGCAACGACCCCTAACTCCCCCTAGATCCACAATGGACAGTCACGGCCGACCCCCTAGATCGAAGGATTCCCTCGCATGCAGCCAACGTTCGTCCTCGTCCCCGGCACCCACGCCGCCGGGCGCTGCTTCACCGCGCTCCAACGCGAGCTAGCCCTGCGCGGCCACCGCAGCCTCGCCGAAGAACCGTCGCCGATCGCTGGCATCACGCACGCCGACAACGTCGCTCACGTCACCGAAACCGTCCGCCGTGTATGCGAACACGGGCCGGTGATCCTCCTAGGTCACAGCCGCGGCGGCTTCACCGTCACGAGCGTCGCCAACGCTGTCCCGGACCTGCTGGCACGAACCGTCTACGTCTCCGCCTGGTGCTGTGTCACCGGAACTCCCGCCGACTACCGAGCCACCCCAGCCTTCAGAGCACCCGACACCGGTGCAGAAATCGTCGCGACCCCCGACCCCGACGAATCCCGAGACGTCGGCACCGAAGTCGTAGACCCAGCGACCTGGGGCGGAATCCCGCACAGCTACGTCCGCCTGACCGCGGACGTCAGCCTGCCCCTCGCACTGCAAGACCACTTCATCGAAGAAGCCGACGCCCTCACCCCCGGCAACCCCTTCGACGTGCACTCCCTGCCCGTCGGCCACATCGACCCGCTGCTCCGTCCGGCAGGCCTAGCCGAAATCCTCGCCGGAACCGCCGACTACTGCGAGGGAGCCTGATAAATACCGAACTGCATCTGCCGGGCGAGCCGAAACCCCAGCTTCTCGTACAAGCGGATCGCGCCGGTGTTCGTCCCGGCGGCGTGGAGAAACGGCCGTTCCCCGCGCTCCCGGATCCCCGCGGCCACCGCCAGCACCAGCCGGGCCGCCAACCCCTGGCCCTGGAACGCCGGGTCGGTGCACACCGCGCTGATCTCCGTCCAGCCCGGCGGATGCATCCGTTCGCCCGCCATCGCGACCAACGCGCCGTCACGGCGAATACCCAGGTAGGCGCCCAACGTGATCGTCCGCGGCAGGAACGGACCGGGCTTCGTCCGGGCAACCAGATCCAGCATCTCCGGCACGTCCGCCTCGGTCAGCCGCACCGCCTCCGCGTCCGCGACCGCCGGGGCGGCGGAACCGTCCATCTGCACCCCGGCGATCTCGGCCTCCACCGTCCAGCCCGCGGGCGGCGGCGTCCCGACCGCGCCGACCACGACCGTCGACGCGCCAGGGCCGATGAGGTCGGCGATGTCGTGCCACACGCGCTCGTCCGGCTGGTCCGGGACGGCGAGGAACGGAGTGACGTCCACCGGATACCGCAGCACCTGCCCCTTCTGCTCCGCGAACGACGCGTGCGGGCCGCTCAGCGCGGCCCAAGCGGGGTTATCGAGCGGGGACGTGCTCATTCTCGCCTGCCATTCCGATCCGGGGTGCTCGATCAAGAATGCGTGCGCCGAACCGGACCCGGCCACCGCCTCCCACATGCTGAGCAGCCGAGGACCGCGGCTGTCCGCAATCGGCCATAACGTCGCCGCCATCACCGACGAAGGGATCTCGATGAGCACCGTCGACCGCAACCAGCCGCTCGGCACCCCGGCCTGGATCGACCTCGCCGTGCCGGATCTGGACCACGCGCAACGCTTCTACCGCGCCGTCCTCGGCTGGACCTTCGACGGCGACCACTGTCTGCTGCGCGACCTCCCCGTCGCCGGCCTGCGCCAGGCAGCCACTCCAGCACCAGCCTGGACGGTTTACTTCGCCGCCGACGACTGTGATGTCACCGCGAAGGCCGTCACCGCCGCAGGCGGCAAGCTCCTCGACCAACCCCACGACGACGGAGAACACGCCCGCGTCACCGTCGCGGAAGACCCGACCGGGGCGCGGTTCGGGATCTGGCAAGGCCGCAAACTCCCCGGGGCCAGGCTCGTCAACGAACCCAGCACCCTGCTGCGCAACGACCTCGTCACGCCAGCCCCCAAGCAGGCGCGCGACTTCTACTGCGAGGTCTTCGCCTTCACCCTCGACGGCAACGACGACCTCGCCGGTGTCGACTTCACCTTCCTCCGCCGCCCGGACGGCCACGAAATCGGCGGCATCATCGGCGACCCGTCCGCCACCGCGTCGGCGTGGGGCACCTTGTTCCTCGTCACCGACGCCGACGCGGCTGGCAAGCTGGCCGTCGAACACGGCGGCGAGGTCGTCGAAGCGCAGGACAGCCCGTACGGACGCATGGTGACCGTCCGCGATCCGTTCGGCACGGAGTTCGTCCTGGGTTCCTGAACCGGCTCCATCGCCCTGAACTCGGTGCTAGAACAGGACAGGTGGACCTCGAAACCCTCCCCGGCGCGACCCTGCGCCCAGCGACCTCCGACGACGCCGCCGAGCTGATGGTGCTCCAGCGGTGTTGCTGGGTCCAGGAAGCCCTGCTCAACAACACCCTGGACCATCCCGCGCTGACCGAAGACCTGACCGAGGTCCGCGAGGCCATCAAGACCTGGGACAGCTGGGTCGTCCGGCAGGGACACCGGCTCGTCGGCGCGGTCCGCGCCCGCACGGTCGAGGACAACGGCTGGGAGATCGGCCGCTTGATGGTCGCGCCGGATCTGGCGGGACGCGGCCTCGGACGGGTCCTCCTCGAGCACGCCGAGCGCAATGCCCCGCCGGAGACGAAGCAGTTCGTCCTCTTCACCGGCGCGTCCAGCGAACGCAACATCGCCATCTACGAACGGGCCGGGTACCGCCGCACGCCGATGCCGTTCGAAGCGACCGGCGTCTTGCAGCTCGCGGTCTACCTGGTCAAAGCGGCCTGACGAAGGCTCACAGCTCGTCGAAGACCAGCACGGTGTGCGTCGAGAGCACGTCCGGCATGGACTGCAGCCGTTCGAACACCAAGTCCCGCAGGCTGTCCGCGTCGCGGGTCCGGACGAACAGGATCAGGTCGTTGTCCCCGGACACCAGGCCGCCGTGTTCGATTTCCGGGATGTGCTTGAGTTCCGCGCTCACCGTGCGCCACGAGTTCTGCGTGACCTTCAGGTACACGTACGCCGCCAGCCCCTGCCCCATCCGGCGCGGATCGGTCACGGCCGCGTACCCGGTGATCACTCCCTCGCGATGCAGCCTCTCCACACGCGTGTAGCAACCGGCCCGTGAGATGTGCGCGCGTTCGGCCAGGGCGCGCATCGAGGCGCGGCCGTCTTTTTTCAGCTCGGCGATCAGTTTCAGATCGACCTCGTCGAGCGCCGCTGCCATTTGTCCACCCGGCTGGGACATCCGCGCCACCTCCCAAGCCAATCGTCCAATCAAGAATCCACAAACCGGCCATCATTCCACACTTGCCGAGCAAGTCTGGATCCTTGATCGCCAGACAGCGAGTATCAGGGCTACTCGTCTTTGTCGATGGGAGCTGTCGGTGACCACCACGGAACGCACTGCCGCGTCCTATTTCCTGCCCAGCGACGAGCCGCTCGGCCTCGTGACCGCCGACGGCGTGCCGACGCCCGACCCGGCGCTCGCGATGCCCGCGGACGACGTCCTCCTCCGCCTCTACCGCGGCATGGTTTCCGGACGCCGCTTCGACACCCAGGCCACCGCGCTCACCAAACAGGGCCGGCTCGCGGTGTACCCGTCGGCGCGCGGGCAGGAGGCCGCCGAGATCGGCTCGATCCTCGCGCTTCGCCCGCAGGACTGGCTTTTCCCCACCTACCGCGACTCGATGGCCGTCGTCGCGCGCGGCGTCGACCCGGTCGAGGTGCTCACGCTGCTGCGCGGCGACTGGCACTGCGGCTACGACCCGTATCGCGCCAACGTCGCTCCGCAGTGCACGCCGCTCGCTACCAACACGCTGCACGCTGTCGGCTTCGCGCACGCTGCGCGCATGAAGGGCGAGGACACGGTCTCGCTCGTTCTCGTCGGTGACGGTGCCACCAGTGAAGGCGACACGCACGAAGCGTTGAACTTCGCCGCTGTCTGGAAGGCACCGGTCGTCTTCCTCGTACAGAACAACGGCTACGCCATCAGCGTCCCGCTCGAGAAGCAGACCGCTGCGCCTTCGCTCGCGTACAAGGGTGTCGGCTATGGCATGCCGTCCGTACTCGTAGACGGCAACGACGCGGCCGCCGTGCACGCTGTCGTCGAGCAGGCTGTCGCGCGCGCCGCAGCGGGTGAAGGGCCGACGCTCATCGAAGCCCTCACCTACCGCATGGAGTCGCACACCAACGCCGACGACGCGACGCGCTACCGCGACAAGGCCGAAGTGGAGCAGTGGCACACGCGCGACCCGATCAGCCGCCTCAAGCAGTACCTCACCGACCGTGGCCTTCTCGACGACAAGGTGCAGCAAGAGATCGACGCGCGCGCTGAAGAGGAAGCAGCCGCGTTGCGCGAGCGGATGAACGTCGACACCGAGCTCGACCCGGCGGATCTCTTCCGGCACGTCTACGCCGAACCGACCGCCGCGTTGCGCCAGCAGGCCGCCGATCTGGCGCACGAGAACACCGAGGACCAGGCATGACCGCCACTCTGGACACGACGCTGTCCCTCGCCGGCGCGCTGAACCGCGCCCTCGCCGACGCACTCGCGGAGGACGACCGTGTGCTCGTCTTCGGCGAGGACGTCGGCACCCTCGGCGGCGTCTTCCGCGTCACCGACGGCCTCGCCGCACGCTTCGGTGACACCCGCGTCTTCGACTCCCCGCTCGCCGAATCCGGCATCGTCGGCACCGCGATCGGGATGGCGATGAACGGCCTGCGCCCGGTGATCGAGATGCAGTTCGACGCGTTCGCCTACCCCGCGTTCGAGCAGATCACCAGCCACCTCGCCAAACTCCGCAACCGCACCAAGGGCCGGGTTGAACTGCCCATCGTGATCCGGGTTCCCTACGGCGGCGGCATCGGCGGCGTCGAGCACCACTGCGACTCGTCCGAGGTCTACTACACGCACACGGCCGGCCTGCGCGTCGTCACCCCGGCCACGCCGGACGACGCCTACACCCTGCTGCGCGAGGCGATCGACAGCCCGGACCCGGTCATCTTCCTCGAACCCAAACGCCGGTACTGGGAAAAGGGAACCGTTGACCCGCAACGCCGTTCCCCTGGTCTCGACAATGCGGTGATCCGCCGCGAAGGCGACGACGTCACCCTCATTTCCTACGGCGGCGCACTCGGCACCACGCTCGAAGCAGCCGAAGCCGCCGCGGAAGAGGGCTACAACGCCGAAGTGATCGACTTGCGCAGCCTCGCGCCATTCGACCTGGAAACGGTCGCCGCGTCCGTGCGCCGCACCGGCCGTGCGGTCGTGGTGCACGAGGCGAGCCGATTCTGCGGCTATGGCGCCGAAGTCGCCGCGCAGTTGTCCGAGCACTGTTTCCATTACCTGGAAGCGCCGGTCTTGCGCGTCGCCGGATTCGACATTCCTTATCCCGCACCGAATCTGGAACAGCACCACCTGCCGGGCGTCGACCGGATCCTGGACGCGATCGAACGCCTCCAGTGGGACGACGCGGCATCGCTCGACGGGGAGAAATGATGGCCGTCTTCAAACTGCCCGACCTCGGCGAAGGTCTGACCGAGGCGGAAATCGTCGCGTGGCACGTCGCGGTCGGCGACACCGTGACCGTCGACCAGACCGTCGTGGAGGTCGAGACCGCGAAGGCGAGTGTCGAGGTGCCGGTGCCGTTCGCGGGCCGGGTCGCGACGCTGCACGGAGCAGCGGGCGAAGTGCTGACCGTCGGCAGTCCGCTGATCACAGTGGACAGTGCCGCGGACTTCACCGAGCCTGGCGTCGTCACACCGGAGGGCAGCGGGAACGTCCTGATCGGCTACGGCACCAGCCAAACCCGCACCCGGCGGACGCGGCGACCGCGCGGCAGCAAAGCACCGGCACCAGCGTCAGCGCCAGCCACTGCGCCGAAGTCCGCTTCGGACCGCATCCGCGTAGTGTCCCCGCTGGTCCGCCGTCTCGCCCGCGAGTCCGGAGTGGACCTTCACGCGCTCAACGGCACCGGCACCGATGGCATCGTGAGCCGCGCCGACGTAGAACGCGCGATCGCCGCCACGAAAACCCCAGCAACCCCGGACGAGCAACGAATCCCCTTGCGCGGCCTACGCAAGACCGTCGCCGATAAACTCACCCGCTCCCGCCGCGAGATCCCCGAGGCGACCGTCTGGGTGGACGTCGATGCGACCGAACTGCTGCGCCTGCGCACCGCGCTCAACAGCGATCCGCACGCGCCGAAGCTCAGCCTGCTCGCGCTCATCGCCCGGTTCGCCGTCGCGGGCCTTCGCCGGTTCCCCGAACTGAACGCGCATCTGGAGGGCGACGAGATCGTCATCCCGTCCGCCGTCCACCTGGGATTCGCCGCGCAGACCGACCGCGGCCTGGTCGTCCCGGTGGTCCAGGACGCGCACCAGCACAGCCTGGAAGGCCTGTCCGCCGCCCTCGCCGACCGCACCGAACAAGCCCGTTCGGGACGGCTCGCTCCGGCCGACCTCACCGGCGGCACGTTCACCGTGAACAACTACGGCGTGTTCGGAGTGGACGGTTCGGCCGCCATCATCAACTACCCGGAAGTGGCGATCCTGGGCGTCGGCCGGATCATCGACCGGCCGTGGATTGTGGACGGTCAGGTCACCGCGCGGAAGATCACCGAGCTGACGCTGGCGTTCGACCACCGCGTCTGCGACGGCGGCACCGCGGGCGGATTCCTGCGCTTCGTCGCCGACTGCATGGAAAACCCAGTGCGGTTGCTACGAAACCTGTGAAGACGGTCAGGCTGGCAACTCTGCCAGCCTTTCCGTTTTCGCCCACACATTCCGCTTCAGGACAATCCGGAACACGGCTCGCCACGTCGCCAGCACACCGAGCAGCAGGAACGCCGGATAACACAGCCCAGCCAGCAACGCTCGATGCAGCGGTTCGGCGCGCAACCGGACAAAGTAGACGACCGCCCACATGATCCCGGGCAGCAGCAACGCAACCAGCCACAACGCGACTGCCTGCGCCAGGTCCCCGGTCTCCGCGACCAAACCGCCGAACGAGTTCCCGGTCAGCAATGCCACCGGCACGATCACCAGCAGCGCTGCCGCGAGCAACGAAAGCGGAACAGTCAGCCAAGGCACCACGAGATAGACCAGGAAGTCGAACAACCCAGTCCCGGCAATGAATCGAGAGGTCGCGAGACTGCGCAAATGTCGCGAGCACTGGAGGTTGCCCTGTGCCCAGCGGGTCCGCTGACGCAGCAGCCGACGCGTGTCCTCCAGTCCTTGCTGAGTCACCCAAGCCCGCTGCGTGTACCGGATCCGCACCCCGGCCAAATGCAGCCGCAGACCCAGTTCAAGATCCTCGACCAGACAGTCGCTCCACGGCGACGGCCCGAACTTCCGCAACACCGACAGCCGCGTGAACTGTCCGTTGCCGCCCATCCCGACACTGCCGAGCACATCCCGCAACGACTGCGAAGCATCCGCGATCGCGCCGAACTCCAGGTCCTGCAGCAAAGCCAGCAGCCGGTGTCTATTGTGGATTCGCACCCGGCACTGCACCGCGCCGACACCACGGCTCCGCAGCATCGCCGCTACTTCTGTGAGCAATCCAGCACTGCCGCGCCCATCGCCGTCAATGATGCCCACGACAGTCTGCGAGACGGTGCCCTCCCGGTCGGCAATGGCGTCGATGTAGCGATAACCCGCGTTGAGCGCCTCGCCTTTGCCTCGCCGTGCCTGCGGCAAGTCGCGCCGCAGAACATGCAGCCGATCATCGGCAATGCCCGCGACAATCTCGGGCGTAGCGTCATCGGATCCGTCGTCGATGACCAGCACTCGCACCGGAGTTTCCGGAGTGCCCAGCCGCAACGCATTCCGCACCGTGTTGGCGATGACGCGTTCTTCGTTCAGCGCCGGAATGACAATCCAGAACAGCAATGGCCGGGGCGAGCGTTCCGAAGCAGGCCGAGGCGCCCGCCAGGCAAAGGCCGCCAGCACCAGGTTGTGCACCGGCCACCAGCACAGCAGCAGCACGAACCACCACGGCTGCGTCATGCCGCGTGCCGGCCCCGGGATCCGTTGGTACGCAGCCGAACCGAGCGGACCGTGAACCCCATCGCGACGAATCCGACCGCGGACAAAACGAACCACAGCGCCCCGTGAAACGGCGCGACACCGATCGCGGCAGCGGACACGACCGCAGGAGCGGCCCGGGTGACAGACATTTCTTTTCCTTCCAGATAAAACTCAAGCGGCAACGGCAGCAGGAGACACGAAGCGATAGCCGAGTCCCTCGATTCCCTCGACCACCTTCCGAAGATCGCCGATGCCGAGAAACGGGTGATAGTAGAAACTGACGACGCTGTCGGTCACCACGCGATGGGTTTTCGCGTCGGCCAGGATGTCGTCGGCAGTGCGCGCGGCGTGCTGATTGAACTTGGCCGGAGCGACGTTGCCGACGTTCTCCGGCACCACGACCGTCCCGTAGACGTCGCGAACCGGATACGGGAAGAACTGGCCGTAGACTTCGCCATAGGACACGTCCGTCAGTCCACATTGGCCGCCGTCGCACTGCCCGGCGTAGTAGCTGCCCCGGTCGTACCGCATCGGGAAGATCCGGCCCACCTCCTGATAGTCCACTGCGGACCCGCCGTAATGCGGGAACTCGAACGCCTCCGGCCGCGGCAGTCCGACCCGGTCGAACTCGGCGAGCCCGGTCGCGATCCGGCCGCGGAACCACTCCGGCGAGTCTTCCGGAACCGGGCCGCTGAGCCGCACATTGTCCTGGTGGTCCACGGTCGCGCGATAGAATTCGTAGTCCGCAGCGCTGGTTCCCGAGTACGGGTTGTCCGTCTCGCCGTACTGATGGCTGTAACCGTGCATCACCAAGGTCCCGCCCCGTGCGACGGCATCTCGCAGTACCGCAACGAGTTCCGGACTGTCCACCAGCCTCGCGAACGTCGGCTTGCCGCCATTCGCTTCCCCGCGCGGATCCGCGTAATACGGATACACCGCCAACGAGAACGGCACTCCACGCCCGCTGAGATAGTCGATGATCGCCCGAACTTCGGCAGGCGGTGTCCGCGGTCCGATGTCCTCGATCCGCACGAGCGCACGCCGCCGTTCCGGAGCGTCTGGCGCGAGCACGCCAAGCAAGATGTCCGCGGCCGCCAAATAGCGGTCGCCCGCGCCGATGTAGGAATACGGCACTTCGGCGAGGTACGTGAAAGATCCACTGTGTACCGCCCACGGCGACGTCACGCCGTCAGCGGACTTCGCCTGCGCCAGCACCTTCGCCTTCGCAGAGGTCACCCGCACGCCCACGACGTCGATCCCGGCGTTGGGATCGCGCCGCAGTTCCGTATCCCGATAGGACACCGTCGTGACCTTGTCCTCCCGGAACGGAGCCCACGTCCAACCCCACTTTCCAGCGAGCGTTGGCGCGTGGCCGAAGAGCTGCCAGATGTTGCTTCCGATCCACACCACCGGCAGCTGGGTCCGGCTCACGTCGTCCAGCAGCGCGGGCGGCAGTTGTGCGTCGTAAACTGTCCCGACGTAGACGGCCGCCTGATACTCGTTCAGCTCACCGCTCCGGTAGTCGGCGGCAGGCAGCATTCGCCAAGCGGTGGAACGGGAAACCAGGTTCGCCGTCTGAATAGCGTTAGCCTGCGCCTCCTCCGCGACCTGCGTCGCAGGAGGACTCGGCCGCAACCGCCGCCCGTCGTCGAACAGCACCAGCGTACGCCGATCATCGCGACCGCCAGGACCAGCCAAGCCGATTTTCGGTTGCCGCAGAACCGGTTCAATCGGCGAAGCCGCTTCCGAACCAGAGTCGTCATCCGAGGCCACCACGACGATCCCGCCGACCAAACTGACCACCGCGACGACAATGATCCCGAGCCGCAGCCACGCCGGGAATCGTTGCTTCACTGCACAAC
Organism: Amycolatopsis sp. NPDC003676; assembly: GCF_053587275.1. Classification (NCBI taxonomy): domain Bacteria; kingdom Bacillati; phylum Actinomycetota; class Actinomycetes; order Pseudonocardiales; family Pseudonocardiaceae; genus Amycolatopsis; species Amycolatopsis sp. NPDC003676. Next base: position 26,300 of record NZ_JBSFNS010000080.1, on the reverse strand, counting down.
CTCAGCCAATCCAGGAACGAACGGCTCCGGCGCTTCAGCGGTCAGACCGAGCAACCACGCCACCGCCTGCTCAGTGCGCTCAGCGGCCCGGCCGTCACCGAACGGATTCGTGCGCGCGTTCATCGCGGCCCGCTGCACCGGATCGGTCAGCAGCTTCGAAGCTGTGTCCACAATGAGCTGAACGTCCGTGCCGACGAGCATCGCACAGCCAGCATCGACGGCTTCCATCCGTTCCGTCGTCTCCCGTAGCACCAGCACCGGCACCTTGAAGGTTGGCGCTTCCTCTTGAATACCACCGGAATCGGACAAGATGAGCGAACTCGCCGCGATCGCCGCCGCAGTCTGCTCATACGGCAGCGCCGGAGTCAACACCACGCGCGGGTTCCCGGCGAGCGCCGAAGTGACCGCCTCCTGCACCGCCGGGTTCGGGTGCATCGGCAACAACACGCGAACGTCCGGATGGCGCGCGAGCAGAGTGTCCACAGCGGACAGAATGCGAGTCAGCGGCTCGCCCCAGGACTCCCGGCGATGCGCGGTGACCAGAACCAACCGGCACTCGCCGCGCGTCGCCGACTCGACCACCTCGGCGACCGCGCTGTCGGCAAAGGACACTCCCCGGTCAGTAACCCGGGAAATCGCGTCCACCACAGTGTTTCCGGTGACCAGCAGAACGCTGTCGTCGACACTCTCGGCACGCAGGTTCTGCGCGGCCGTCGGCGTCGGAGCCAGATGCAGGCTCGCGGTCTGCGTGACGAGCCGCCGGTTCAGTTCCTCCGGGAACGGCGACTGCAGATCGAACGAGCGCAGCCCGGCTTCCAGGTGCACCACGGGGATCTTGCGCCAGAACGCGACCAGCGCACCGGCCACAGTGGACGTCGTATCACCCTGCACGAGCACCGCCGCGGGCGGGCGCTGCGCGGCGAGCGCGTCGAGACCGGTGACAAGCTGCGAGAACAACTCGGGCTGACCACCGTCGACCCGGTCCAGAGTGAGCCGCAGGTCCGGGGTCAACGAGAACGCCGCGAGCACCTGGTCGACCAGTTCGGGATGCTGCCCAGTCGCGACGAGCACCGGCTCCAGCCGTCCGGACCGGCGCATCTCCTGCACGACCGGCGCCATTTTGATCGCCTCCGGCCGGGTTCCGGCAATCAGCCAGACCACCGGTGCGTCACCCCGGGTCATCACGGAACTCCATTTCAGCGAGAGCGGAAGCGACCGGGAAACGGTCCCTGGATCGCGCCGACCACGCTAACTACGGCATCCGGAATCAACCTCACCCTCGCGGGTCAAACTCACCGTCAGTAGTCGCCGTCACAGGCCGTCAGTAAGACACCAAACCCTTGCCCACCTCGGTTTTAAGCAGCTGCTTACTTAACTGAAGGCGGATCCACCAGACACCTCAAGCACACTCGGTAATCGCGCTGGATCGGTTAAGTCACCAAGTACGGAAAAGGGCGCCCGAAACCTCGGGCGCCCTTTTTCCATTCCCCGGTCAAACCGACGGTATGGCCGTCCGCGATCCTGCTCACATAGTGGTCCAGACCACCAGCTCAGTGTTTCCCGGGAACGTATTCGCCAGGCACCATCCGCGTCGTGACGGCGAACCGGTTCCACGCGTTGATCACCGTGATCGTCGCGATCAGCCGCGCCAGCTCGGCCTCCTCGAAGTGCTCGGCCGCGCGGGCGAAGACCTCGTCGGGCACGAAGCCGTCGGTGAGCACGGTGACCGCTTCGGTCAGCTCGAACGCGGCAACCTCCTTCGCCGTGTAGAAGTGCTTCGACTCCTGCCACGCCGGGAGCTGGATGATGCGCTCGGTCGATTCGCCGGCGGCCAGCGCGTCCTTCGAGTGCATGTCGATGCAGAAGGCGCAGTGGTTGAGCTGCGACGCGCGGATCAGCACCAGTTGCCGCAGCGCGGGGTCGAGGCCGTGGCGGGTCGCGGCGTCGAGACGGATCATCGCCTTGTATGCCTCGGGTGCCAGCTCCGCCATCTTGAGGCGGGGCGGTTGCACCGGAAGTCGTTCTGTCGTGGTCATGGCTTCGACTCTACGAGCGATTGGCACTCTGTTATGGTCCATTTCCGTGCGCGCGGAGTGGGCCAGTTCGCTGAGTGAAGACCTCCACCTCGACCTGCGCGGGCCTCGCCTGCGCGACGGCCTGATGGAGGCCTTGCGCGACGCCATCCGCACCGGACGCCTTGCCCCGGGCGCGAAACTGCCGTCCAGCCGCACGCTCGGCGCGGATCTCGGCATCGCCAGGAACACCGTGGCGCAAGCGTATGCGGAGCTCGTCGCCGAAGGCTGGCTCACCGCACGCCAAGGCGCCGCAACCCGGGTTGCCCCGCGCGCTGAGATCGCGCCAGCTCCGACAGTGCCGAAGCCTGCTTCGCGACACCGGATCGTGCACGATCTGCGCCCCGGTCAGCCGGACCTGTCCGCGTTCCCTCGCGCAGACTGGCTTAAGGCCGCGCGCCGTGCTGTAGCCGTCGCGCCCGACGACGCATTCGGCTACGGCGGTCCGTACGGCCGCCCAGAGCTGCGCGAAGCCCTCGCCGAGTACCTCGCCCGCACGCGCGGCGTACGCGCACACCCGGACCAGATCATGATCAGTACGGGTACGTCGCACAGTCTCATCGTTCTCGCCGAAGCACTGAAGCAGCGAGAGACACCAGCGGTCGCCGTAGAGGCGTACGGACTGCAGGTGCATCGCGCGCATCTCGCCAAGGTCGGCCTGGACACCCCGCAGCTTCCGGTGGACGGCGACGGCGCGATGGTCGAACGCCTCAACGACCTGCCCGACGTCGGCACCGTATTGCTGACGCCGTCGCACCAGTTCCCCACCGGCGTCGCACTGCATCCGGACCGCCGCGCCGCAGCGGTGGACTGGGCACGCCGAACCGGCGGTCTGGTGCTGGAGGACGACTACGACGGCGAATTCCGCTACGACCGCAGCCCGGTCGGCGCGATGCAGGGACTCGATCCGGAGCACGTGATCTACCTCGGCACCACCAGCAAAGCGCTCGCCCCGGGCCTGCGGCTGGGCTGGATGGTGCTGCCGCCGCGGATCGCCAGGCTCGCCGCCGAGATCAAGGGCGAACGCGACCCGCACTCCGGCGTGCTCGACCAGCTCACGATGGCCGAATTCATCACCTCGGGCAGCTACGACCGGCATATCCGCGCGATGCGGCTGCACTACCGCCGCCGGCGCGACCAGCTTGTCGCGGCACTGGCCGAACACGCGCCGAATACGCGGGTGACCGGGCTGTCCGCTGGCTTGCAGGTGCTCGTCGACGTGCCCTCCGGCGAGGAAGACGCCGTGGTGCAAGGGTCCGCGTGGCAGGGGCTGGCCATGCACGGACTCGGCGCGTTCCGGCATCCCGACGCGCCCGCGGACCGCGACGCGCTGGTGATCGGCTTCAGCACTCCGTCGGCGAGCGCGTGGTCGGGTGCGCTGGACGCGTTGTGCCGGGTGCTGCCCTAGCCAGTCACTCGACGCCGAGCATCACCTCGGTCGACTTCACCAGCGCGGTCACCGGCTTGCCGACCTCGAGTTCAAGCTCCTCCGCGGCGTCCTTGGTGATCGAGGCGACGACGGACTGCCCGCCGTCGAGCTGAACTGTGACCACGGTCATGACCGCACCGGGCTGGACCGCGGAAACGGTGCCGGTGAGCTGGTTGCGAGTGGACAGACGCATGACTTGGACTCCTTCGAAACCGAACAGAACACGGCCACGGTAAAGGGAAATCCTCGCGTTCGCTGCCACGTGCTACGGCGAGCGGGAGCAGGTGCGGACGCAATCACTCCGCTGTGCCCGCAGGTGCTGCCCGCGAACCAGGCGCGGTGCCGATCCCGCGTTTTTCGCAGGTTTGCCGCGCGGGAGAGCGGGTAGCCGAACCGCGAGGGACGAGAAAGGGAGGACCCACAGTGAACGACAAGGCCGAGAACAAGGTCGAAGAACTTAAGGGTCGCGCCAAGGAAGCCGTAGGCAACGCCACGGACAACGAGCAGTGGCAGGCCGAAGGCAAGGCGGAGCAGGGCAAGGGCAACCTCAAGCAGGCTGCTGAGAAGGTGAAGGACGCTTTCAAGAGCACCAAGGACTGACTGGCGCGCGTCGCCGAGAAGCCCGGGGCACCTCGCCCCGGGCTTCTTCTTCGCCTTCAAACTTGCGCAACACGCAAACATTGCGCATCGCGCAAGACGCGCGCTATGGTGGTCTCATGACCGAGCGCCCGAACCTGCGAGACCGCCGCCGCCAAGAGACCCGGGTCGACATCTCCTGGGCGGCAGTCCGGCTCACAGTCGAGCGCGGCCTGTCGAACGTGACCATCGAGGAAATCGCCCGCGCGGCGGGAGTTTCACCGCGCACCGTCAACAATTACTTCTCCAGCAAAGCTGAAGCGATCGTCGCGCGGCACCAGGACCGGGCTCGCGGGATCGCTGATCACCTCCGTGCGCGCCCGGCGGCGGAACCGCTGTGGACCGCGCTGCGGGAGGCCTCGCTGGCGCAACTCGACGACGATCGCGGCACCGCTCCCGGCGAAACCGGAGGTCCACAGTGGACAGCCGGGGTCCGGGTCATGATCGCGGAACCCGCATTGGCGGGCGAATTCCTCAAAGCCAACGTCGCGGCCGAAGAATCGCTGGCCGAAGCGATCGCGGAACGCCTCGGCGCGGACGTCCACGACCTCCGCGTCCAGCTCATCGCCACCACCGCGGGCGGCGTGCTGCGCGCAGTCATCCAGGAGTGGCTGCGCACCGACCCGCCCGCTGAGATGTCCACCATCGTGCACCAGGCATTCGACACCCTCGCCGAGGTGCTTCCCTGATCCCGCAAGGAGATCCTCATGTCCGCCGTCGTCATCGCGGGCGCCGGGCCGAACGGCCTGATGCTCGCCGCCGAACTCTGCCTTGCCGGAGTCCGCCCCCTCGTCCTGGAGCGGCTCGCCGAACCCGACGGCGTGCGCCGTGCCAACGGTCTCGTCGGCCAGGTCGTGCCCCTGCTGCACCGGCGCGGGCTGTTCGAGAAACTCACCGGCACCCCTGAACCGGTGCCTGCGCCACGGTTCGTCTTCGGCGCTTTCCCGATCGAATTCGCCGATCTGCCCCGAAACCCGATGTATCTCCTGCCGAAGCCGCAGCACGAGCTTGAGCAGACCCTGATCGAGCATGTCCGCGGGCTCGGCGCGGAACTCCGCCGCGGCCACGAAATCACCGGCTTCACCCAGGACGAGAACTCGGTGACCGTGCAGGTTCAAGGGCCGGACGGGCCCTACGAAATCGCCGCCGACTACCTCGTCGGGGCGGACGGCGGGCGCAGCACCGTGCGCAAGCTCGCCGGAATCGACTTCCCTGGCATCACCTGGGACGAATCGGTGTCCCGCAGCGCGAATGTCCGGCTCCCGCAGTCATTCATCGACCCCGCGACCGGTGGGCTGAAGCTGGAAACCGGCGTCCTCCCGCCGTTCCTGCACCACCGGACGGAAACCGGGGTGTTCGTGTTCGCGCCGTTCGACCCGGCGAATCCGGCCGTGTCGACCAGCGAACGAGGCGGTGCCGCCGATTTCGCCGAGGACGATCCGCTGACCATGGAAGAACTGCGCGCGAGCGTGCGGCGAGTGCTCGGCGTCGACCTGCCGCTCGAACCGCCGTCCGGCCCCGGCCCGTTCCTGCTGCGCAGGCTGACCGGCGGCAACACCAGGATCGCCGAGACCTACCGGCGAGGCCGGGTGCTGCTGGTCGGCGACGCGGCCCACGTGCACTCCTCGATCGGCGGGCCGGGGCTGAACCTCGGCCTGCAGGACGCGGCGAACCTCGGGTGGAAGCTCGCCGCGGAGGTCCAAGGCTGGGCTCCGCCGGGGCTGCTCGACAGCTACGAGGCCGAACGCCGTCCGGTGAGCGAGCGCGTCGTGATGCACACCCAGGCGCAGAGCGCGCTCGTCGCGCCCGGGCCGGAAGTCACCGCACTGCGCGATTTCTTCACCGAACTGCTGTCCTATCCGGACGCCCGGCAGCACGTCGCCGACCTGATGTCCGGGGCGGACATCCACTACGGCACCGACCCGAGCAACGGCCGCTGGGCTCCCGACCTGCCGCTCGCCGACCCAGGCCCGCTTACCGCCGCCTACCAAGCCGCACGCCCAGTACTGCTCGACCTGACACCCGGTGCCACACTCGCCGATGCGGCCGCGCCGTGGCACGACCGCGTGACCACCGTGTCCACCACGGCAACGAGCGACGCACCCACCGCCCTGCTCATCCGCCCGGACGGTTACGTCGCCTGGTCCTCCACCGACGCCGAACCAGACGTCGAGGCGCTCCAAACCGCTCTCACGCAGTGGTTCGGCGCACCGGTCAGGTCAGCCGTGTCGTCGCCACGTTGATGAGCGCCCCGGCCGGCAGTGTGCCGTCCGGGGCCACCAGCGACCGGGACGCCACCTTGAACGCGGTCCGCAACCCCATCAGCTGCGTCTCGTCGAGGGCGTCGACCTGGTAGTAGGTGTCGTGGCAGGTCTGCCAGACCGCATCCGGCGGGCCGGACAGGTCCACCAGCAGCTGGTGCCATTCAACCGGGGCGAACCCGGCCGGGCCGAGCAGCGCGTCGAGGCCTTCTCGGGTGCGGCTGCGCGGGTCGCCGGAGGTCGGGATCTGGCGGTCCTCGGCGACCACCGCGAAGAGCGGCCGGGCGACCTTCAGGAACACCTCCAACGCGTCCGTCCCGCCGCCGCCGACGCCGATCACGAAGGAGCCGCCGGGCCGCAGCACACGGGCGGTCTCGGCGATCACCTTCTCGACGTCGGACATGAGCATCAACGCCATGTGCGACACGACCGCGTCGTAGCTGTCGTCGTCAAACGGCAGCTCCTGCGCGCGGCCCGGCCGCAGGTCCGCGTCAGCGAGCACGGCCCGGCCGCGCGCGACGTCCAGCTGCTTCGCGGAAAGGTCGATGCCAGCGAGCTTTTCGGTGCCGCGACCGGCGAGCACGGCCAGCAGCGCGCCGTCCCCGCAGCCGAGGTCGAGCACGCTGCCCGGCTGGCCCACGTGGTCGGCGAACGCCTCGTACACCGAGCGTCCGTCAACGCGGCCCCGATCGGCCAGTTCGGACGCGGCTGCCGGGTTCCGGTCGTGATAGTCGCGCAGGAACTCTTCGGCGGGCGTCATCATGCCCGTGACGGTAGCGCGAACGGTCACGTCAGCAGCTCGGTTTTGGCCAGGTTGACGCACAGCCCCGCCGGAAGCCGTCCGTCCGCGGTGCGCAACGGCTCGGTTTCGGCTAGGAAGGCCGCGCGCAGCCGGGACAGCTGAGCGTCGTCGAGGGTGTCGGTCGAGTAATACGATTCACAGCACAACGTCCACACCTCGTCCGGCGCGGCGGTCAGGTCGATCTCGTACGGTTCCCAGGAAACCGGCGCGAATCCGGCGGGAGCGAGCACCTCGTCAATCCCCTCGCGATGCGATGTGCGCCGCTCGGCGGTGTACGTCGCCCGGCGTTCCTCCGGCACCTCCCGGAACAGCGGCCGGGCCAATTCGAGGAACACGGGAGTCGCGCCGGTCGCTTCGGGACCGCCGACGACCACCGCGAACTTCCCGCCCGGAGCCAGCACCCTCGCGACCTCGACGGCGACTTCCTCAGGGTTGTCCATGAGCATGAACGCCATATGCGACACGACCGCGTCGAAGCTGTCGTCCTCGAACGGCAGTTCCTGCGCCCGTCCGTGCCGCAACTCCGCACCGGCCAACTCGGGTCGCTGCCGTGCGAGCGCGAGCTGACCCGAAGACAGGTCAACGCCAGCAAGCCTTTCCGCGCCGCCACGGGCGAAAACGGCCAGCAGCGCACCGTCGCCGCAGCCGAGGTCGAGCACCCGGCGCGCGGGCGCGACGCGATCGGCCAGCACCTCGTAACTCGTCCGGCCGTCCCCGGTCACCCGGCCGGATTCGATCAGCACGGACATCGCGTCCGGTTTGCGATCGTGGTACTCGCGCAGGTAGTTCTCCGCGGCGGAGGTCATGCTCCGACGGTAGCGAATTCCTGGTACCCCTGTGGCATGGACGGAGAAGCTCTGCTCGGCATCGACGTCGGCACGACCGCGGTGAAAGTCGCGGCCTTCGCGCCGGACGGCCGGGAACTCGCGGCGCATTCGGCGCCCTACCCGATCGCGCGGCCGCGTCCCGGCTGGGCCGAACAGGACCCGGAAGACTGGTGGCGCGCAACGGAAACCGCGCTGCACACCGTCCTTTCCGGACTTCCCGCGGGTTCGGTGCGCGCGGCCGGGATCGTCAGCCAGGTCAACACCCATCTTCTCGTCGACGAAGACCTGCGGCCGCTCACCCCGGCAGTGATCTGGCAGGACCAGCGCTGTGCGGAGCTCGCCGCGGAACTCGATGCCCGATTCACCGACGACGACAAAAAACGCATCTGGGGCGGGCCGATCGTGCTCGATGCGTCGTTCGCGGGTGCGCGGGCCGCGTGGTTCGCCCGCGAGCAACCGGAGCTGTGGTCCCGCGCGCGTTGGATGATGAGCCCTAAAGACTTCATCGGCGCCCGGCTCACCGGCCGGGTCGCGACCGACCTGCTGTCCGGCGTGCGCATCGCGGGCGCGTCCGGCTACCTCCCCGAAGCGGTCGCCCTGGTGGACGGACTCGGCGACCGCTTGCCGGAACTGCTCGCTCCCGAGGAACCCCTCGGTCACGCCGCCGCACTGGGCGATGCGCCAGTCGTCGTCGGAACCATGGACGCGTTCGGCGCGGTTCTCGGCACCCGCACCACAGAACCCGGCCGCGCGATGGTCACCTGCGGGACGTCGTTGGTCGTCGCGGCCGCCTCGCACCGGAACGAATCGGTCCGCGGCCTGGTCACCTTCCCGCCGCGCGGCGATGTCGTCGTGCACGCCGGACCGACGCAAGCTGCAGGCGACGCGCTGCGCTGGTGGAGCCGAGCCTCCGGACTGTCCGTGCCGGAAGTGTTCGCATCCGCGGCAGAAGGCCAGCCCGGCGTGGTGTTCCTCCCGCACCTGCAAGGCGAACGCGCGCCGCTGTGGGACCCGGACCTGCGCGGCAGTTTCCTCGGCCTGACCTCGTCCACGAGCACCGCGGACCTGTCCCGAGCCGTACTGACCGGGGTCGCGTTCTCCGCGCGGCACGTGTTGGAAACCGTCGAGGAAGCCTGCGGCGAACCCCTCCCGTCGGTGACGTTCTCCGGCGGCGGCGCACGCAGCGACCTCTGGACACAACTCCACGCCGACGTCCTGTCCCGCCCCGTCGAACGCCTCCGCGTGCACGACAGCGCCGCACTCGGAGCCGCCCTGCTCGGCGCAGTCGGCGCGGGCCGGTACCCGGACGTCGAAACCGCTGCGGCCGCGACCGTCGCCGTCGAGCGAACCTTCGTCCCCGAGACGGACCTGACCGGCCTGTACGAGGCGTATCGCGCGGCGCACGAAGGGCTCGCGAGAGTGCACGAACGGCTGGCGCGATGGTGATCTAATGGCCAGCATGGAAACCCTCCGCTACGGCAGCGAGCCCAGCCAGTTCGTCGAACTCCACGGGACTCCGGGCGGGCGGGGCACCGCCGTCCTGCTGCACGGCGGATGGTGGCGCGCCCGGCACGACCTGCACCAGCTCGACCCGATGGCGGCCGACCTCGTCGCCGCGGGCTGGTACGTGGCGAACGTCGAATACCGGCGCATCGACGGCGACACCGGCGGCTGGCCGCAAACCCTGGACGACGTGCTCGCCGCGATCGCAGCCGTCGAACGCCCGGCCGCGCTGCCGACAGTCGCGATCGGACACTCCGCGGGCGGGCACCTGGCCCTGCTGGCCGGCGGCGCGCTCTCCGGCGTCGTCGCGCTCGCCCCGATCACCGACGTCCCCCGCGCGCGAGCCGAGGAATTGGGCGAAGGCGCCGCCGGGCTGTTCCTGACCGGCGACGACCCCGCGGCCTCGCCGATCCGGCAGGTCCCGATCGGCTGCCCGCAACTGGTCGTGCAAGGCGACGCCGACGTCCGGGTGCCGGTCGCGCACAGCCGCGACTACGTGACCGCGGCGAAGGCGGCTGGCGACGACGTGGACTACGTCGAGCTCCCCGGCGTCGACCACTTCCGCCTGATCGATCCGTCAGACGAGCCGTGGCAACCCGTCCGCGAATGGCTTGACCGACGATTCAGCTGACGTCCGCCTCCACGAACCGGTGCCCGGCCGTGTTCTCGATGACCACGGCCGCCACCTGCGCCGGGTCGACGACCGCCGTGCCGTAGAGGTACGCGCCGTCCCGCGCCGCGCGCTCCGACACCATCCAACCGCCCGCGACCTGGCGCTGGCCGTCCTTGCCGATGACGACGAGCAGGCATTTCTGCCCGGCCGGAATGCCGGTCACCGAGCCGTCCACGCGCACCCAGCCGGTCTCCGGAACGATGCTCGCGGTGAGCCGGGCCTGCCCGTTCGCCCCGGAAATGACCTTCGTGCCAGGAACCACGCTGGTCGCCGGCGGCGGCGTAGTCGGCACCGCGACCGCGGGTCCCGACGAGCTGCGCCCCACCAGCACCCCGACGCCCACCGCGGCCGCGGCCACCACGACCGCCGCGGCGACCGCCATCGAGCGCCCCCGCCCAGCCTGAGCACGCGACTCCGCGCGAACCCGGTCGACGGTCCGCTGCATCACCAGGTCCGCACCCACCGGCGGCCCCTCCAGCAACGCCTCCGGCGGCAGCTCGCCAAGGAAACTCTGCACCTCGCGCAGAGACGCGGCCTCGGCCCGGCAGCGCTCGCAGCCGTCGAGATGCGCCTCGACGTCGCGCTGCTCGCCCGAGGCGAGCTGACCGGACAGGTATCCCGCCAGGTCGACGTGTTCGTCGGCAGTGTTCATCCGGCCACTCCTTCCGCTCGCCGGAACTCTTCCCGCAACGCCCGCAACCCGTAATACGAGCGGGACTTCACCGTGCCCGGAGGAATCCCGAGCCGCTCAGCCGCTTCCGCGACGCTCCGCCCCTGCAGATACATCTGCTCGAGCACCTCGCGATGCTCCGGGGAAAGCCCGTCCAGCGCGGCGAGCACCACCATCGAGTCGACGACCTGATCGGCGTGATCCCGCTCGACCGGCCCGCTCGCCGGAGACTCGGCCACCTCCTGCGGCCGCGCCTCCTTGGCCCGGAACCGGTCGATCACGAGGTTCCGCACGACGGTGAGCAACCAGCCGCGCACCGACCCGCGCCCGTTGACCAGACTGTCCGGACTGCGCCACGCGCGGACGAGCGCCTCCTGCACCACATCCTCCGCCGCCGCGCGATCGCCGAGCAGCCGGGTGGCGTAGGCGAGCATCGCGCGCCCGTGCTCCTCGAAAAGCGCGCGGACCAGCGCCTCGTCCGCAACCGCCCGCCGATGACGAGCCCTGAACCCGGCCATGCCCCGATCATCCTCCCGATCGAGGCCGATTGTCCCGCACCGGCGCTGTGTTGCTTCCTGCCCGGTGGCTGTCCTTTTCTGATGGGGTTCGCTTCTTTCGGTGCTGGGCGCTGTTTCGCCTGCCTTCGTTGCCGCACGATCGATGCGACTTCCTGCCGCCGCTCCTACCGCGCTGGACACCGCGTCGAACCAAGCGCCCTCCGGTGCCGCTTTCCCGATCGGTGCAACTCCCCGGCCTAACCCCGCTCGTTCCCGACGATCTTCCCGCGCTGGGCGCCGCTTCCCCGATCGATACCCGCCCACCAGCGTGGTTCCGCCGACACGATCGGGGAACGCACCGCCTGCGGGCCCCGGACCTGGGCTAAGTTCGAAATTGATCCAGCCGGAAGGCTTGCTCACCAGGTCGGCGCACGCCGGTGCCGTGCACTGGGATCACCGTCCCGGCCGCCCGACCGCCCTGGAGCCGCCGGGAGCGCCGCGCACACCGCCCTCCCGGCGGCTCCGGGGCACCTTGGGTCGTTTTCGCTCCCCGGCCATCCGGTGCCGGGGGCACGCGCGGTGACGGGCTGCCTCGACGCTCGCCGCCGCCTTGATGCTGAGCCGCCGCAGCCGACGCGGTGCTGCCACGGCCAAAGATGTTCGGCACTCGCAGCCACCAACCTGGTCAACGCCTCGCGGCGGTCGCGGCGGTCGCGGCGGTCGCGGCGGTCGCGGCGGTCGCGGCGGTCGCGGCGGTCGCGGCGGTCGCGGCGGTCGCGGCGGTCGCGGCGAAGCGTACTTCCGCAAAGGCTGCCTGTGCGGAGAATCTCCGGCAGCGGAAAGCCTCGACCAGCCATCACGTCAGCAGACGTCCGCCACTCGGCACCCGTCTCGCAATATGCGTTGGCCGGGAACCAACAGCCGATCACCCCAGGCACGAAGACTCGAGACGAATCGCGGGCCACGGAATCCGCCGCTTCCGACCTTGCCGCGCGAGCAACCCCACAGTCCACAAAGGACTCAAGCAGCAGCCGCGCCGAGGTCCGTCAGCACCACCGGGCTCGCCGGGGCTCCTCTGCGGCGGGCGATTCTCACCAGGCCTCTGCGGCGCAGGCGGTCCATCGCCTGCGTTTCCCACAGCGGAACCCGCCCGCCGACCGACCACAGGTAGCATTCCGCGGCCCCGGCGAATCCGTTGTGGACCACCACCAGACCGCGCCGGACGTCGTCCAGTGCGTGTACGTCCTCCTCGACGAGCACCATGACCGGCTCCCTCCGTCCCCTTCATGGTGAAACGTCCGGGGCCGTCAGCACATCCGGGAATCCACCTCAGGGGTCCCCTGGAGAAATGGGGTCGCCCTCGCCTCGACGACCTGGCAGGATCGGACCCGTGCGGCCGCAGACGATCGCGTGCGACGAATCCGGCTCGGAGGGCGTGAATCTGATCGGCGCGAACACCGCGGTATTCGCGCACGCCGCCGTCCGGCTGGAACCCGCGGATGCCGCTGAATGTGTTGCGCGGCTGCGGGAACTCATCGGTTCCCCCGCGCTGGAATACAAGGCCAACCACCTCCTGCGCGCCAAAAACCGCGCCGCCCTGGAGTGGCTGCTCACCGAACCTCTCGCCGACGCCGCCAGCGTGCTGCTCGTCGACAAGGCGTTGTTCCTCGCGGGCAAAGTCGTCGACCTGCTCGTCGACCAGACCCCCTACCCGGAGTGTCTGCGACGCCGTCCGGACGCCCGCGCTCGTGCCCTGCACCAGGACGGTCCGCGCCTGCACGGCCCTCGACGCTGGACTGAATTCCTGCGCTCGTTCACCGGACTGTTGCGCACCTCGAACCGCCGTCTCCCCGCGACCACTCCCGACGAATTCTTCGCGCAGGCGGACGTTCTCGGCGATCTGGTCGCGGCCCGCCCGCAGGTGACCGCCCTGCGCGACAAACTCGTCGCCGACCCGGGGCTCATCCCGCCGCTCGATCCGTTGATGCCCGCCCTCGCCGACACGATCGCGTTCTGGCGGCCGGAGAACGTCATCCACGACGAGCAGCCGTCCCTCACCCAGGCCCGGCTCGCCCAGCTGCTCGACCCGGCGCCGCGGTGGCAGTTCGTCGACTCGAGGTCCGAACCGCGGGTCCAGATCGCCGATTTCCTGGCCGGGGTCGCCCGGCGGCTGACCGAGGAAACCCTGCACGGCGACGGGGACGCGGAGCTGGTCAAGCTGCTGCGGCCGTATGTGCTTCCGGCGTCAGTCTGGATCGGGGATCCGGCCGACTAGTCACACGCCGCGCTCCCGGCCGCTGGCTCACAGAGAAAGTGCGCCCGCCAAGGGTCACAGATCCCGCGGATTGACGACGTGCACGGCGGCTTCCTCGGCCGACGCCGCTCCCCCGTCGATGCCGATGTCCGAGGCATACAGCTCGGCCTCGGTGTCGGGGCCGAATCCCGCGTTGGAGGCGACCAGGCGGCCCGCGCGGAAGTCGCCGACCTCGTCGTCGACCAGTTCGCCGTCGGTGTCGTCCGTGTCGCCGAGGCCGTCGCCGTCGGTCGCGCGGATCTCCGGGAGTTCGCGGGCCAGCCGGCCCGCCCAGCTTTCCCCGGTGGCTTCTTCGGAGGCGGTGGTGCCCCAGTCGCGAGTCGCGAGTGGACGTTCCGGCGGCGAATACCCCTCGTCATAGGGGTCGCCGTCCTCCAGGGTGTCTTCGGGATCCAGCACGCCGGTGTCGGCGTTGTCTTCGATGTCGTCGTCCACTGCTCCTCCTTCCCGCGTGCCCAGGTTACTGCCGCCCGCTAGCCTGTGCGCTCACACCGGGTGGAGGAACGATGACTCAGTGGAGCGGTCCGACGCTGATCGCCGTGTTCGCAGGTTTCGGGCTGGCGTTCGTTTTGGTAGTGCCGTACGTGGCGGTCAGCTATCGCAAACGCGGCGAGCTCGGGCTGCTGCGCGCGATCGCCGCGCCGGCCTTCCTGGTGTACTGCTTCGCGCTGGTCACCTACACGCTGCTGCCGCTGCCCGACGTCGACGCGGCGTACTGCGCGACGCACGAATCGTTGCGGCATCCGGTGTGGAATCCGCTTCAGTTCCTCGAAGACATGAAGCAGTTCAACACCGGGCTGCTGGATAATCCCGCGCTGCGGCAGGTGTTGTTCAACGTCGCGTTCTTCGTGCCGTGGGGCGTGTTCCTGCGGCGGTTGTTCGGGCGGAGCATCGGGTTCGCGATCGTCAGCGGGTTCTTCGTGTCGCTCGCCATCGAGACGACCCAGCTGACCGGCGTGTGGTTCCTGATGGAGTGCCCGTACCGGCTGTTCGACACCGGCGACCTGCTGTCGAACACCGTCGGCGCGGGGGTCGGCGCGCTTCTCTCGCCCGTACTGCGCCGGTCCGGACGGCTGCGTCCGGCCGACGAACCGCGTCCGGTCCTCGCCCGGCGGCGGCTGCTGGGCATGGTGCTCGATCTGATCTCGGTCACGCTGGTGGGCGTCGTGCTGAGCATGATCGCGCTCGTGGTGCAGTACGTCATGAAGGGCACGCTGCAGAACAACACGCTGATCGACGACGTCCTCGGCCGCTGGGTGCCCACCGCGGTTCTGCTGCTGCTCGTTCCGCTGGTGGGCAACGGCGCGACGCCTGGTCAGCGTGCGGTCATGCTGACGGTCGTGCGCGCGGACGGGCGGCCGCCGTCGGTGCTGCAGTCGATCGTCCGGTTCCTGATCGGTTCGGGCGGCTATTTCATTCTGGTCGGCTTGGACTCCGGGTGGACGTCGCTGTGGCTGCTGGCGCATCTGGTGTTCATGGTCTTCACCCGGGGACACCGGGGCCTGACCGGGCTGGTGTGCCGGTTGTCCGTCGTCGACACGCGGGCTGCGGTCCGGGAGCCGGTTGCCCCGCCAGGGTGATGTCGTTTTTTCGCGAGGCTTCGCGGGTGCGGCGGGGCAGACTGGTCGGCGTGTACGAGGACACTGAACGCTGTATCCGCGCGGTGCAGTCGAAGGACGACCGGTTCGACGGGTGGTTTTTCACCGCGGTGCTGACCACGCGGATCTACTGCCGGCCGAGCTGTCCGGTGGTGCCGCCCAAGGTCGAGAACATGCGCTTCTACCCGAGCGCGGCCGCCGCGCAGGCCGCCGGATTCCGCGCCTGCAAACGCTGCCGGCCCGACGCGTCGCCCGGTTCGCCGCTGTGGAACGAACGCGCCGACGTCGTGGCGCGCGCGATGCGCCTGATCGGCGACGGGGTCGTCGACCGGGAAGGCGTGCAGGGGCTCGCCGCGCGGCTCGGGTACAGCGTGCGGCAAATCGAACGACAGGTGCAGGCCGAACTAGGCGCGGGACCGCTCGCGCTCGCCCGGGCCCAGCGCGCCGAGACCGCCCGGTTGCTGATCGAAACCACCACGATGCCGATGAGCGATATCGCGCACGCCGCGGGGTTCTCCAGCATCCGGACGTTCAACGAAACCGTGCGGGCCGTCTTCGCCCTGACGCCGAGCGAACTGCGCTCCCGCGTACGCGGCGGCAAGCGGACCAAGTCGCCGGGCGTGCTGTCGCTGCGGCTCCCATTCCGCCGTCCGCTGTGCCCGGACAATCTTTTCGGGCACCTGATCGCCACCGCGGTCCCGGGCGTCGAGGAATGGCGCGACGGCGCGTACCGCCGCACGCTGCGCCTCCCGCACGGCCACGGCGTGGTGTCGCTCCGCCCGGAGCCGGACCACGTCGCGTGCCGCCTGAGCCTCACCGACCTGCGCGACCTGGCCGCCGCGATCAGCCGCTGCCGCTGGCTGCTGGACCTGGACGCCGACCCGGTCGCGGTCGACGAGCAGCTCGCCGCAGACCCGACCCTCGCTCCCCTGGTCGCCGCCGCGCCAGGCAGGCGCGTCCCGCGCACAACCGACTCGGCCGAGTTCGCCGTGCGGGCCGTCCTCGGTCAGCAGGTCTCGACCGCAGCCGCCCGCACCCACGCAGCACGCCTCGTCTTGGCGCACGGCACCCCGATCGAGGACCGGGAAGGCGGCCTCACGCACCTGTTCCCGTCGCCCGAGTCGCTGGCCGACCTGGACCCGGAAACGCTGGCGATGCCGAAGTCCCGCCGCGCGACGCTGCTGGGCCTGGTGTCGGCTCTGGTCTCCGGCGACGTCGACCTGACCGCAGGCGGCGATTGGGTGCACGCCCGCGCGCAGTTGGCCGCGCTGCCGGGTTTCGGCCCGTGGACGGTGGAGAGCATCGCCATGCGCGCCCTCGGCGATCCGGACGCCTTCGTCGCGACTGACTTGGGTGTGAAGATCGCCGCCGAAACCCTAGGCCTGCCAACGAGTCCAGGTGCCTTGATCGCACACGCCAGCCGATGGCAGCCGTGGCGCGCGTATGCGGTGCAGCACCTCTGGGCGACCGGTGACCACCCGATCAACCGGATTCCCGCGGTGTCGGCATGACCGTGGTGCACACCGTCATCGACAGTCCCGAAGGCCCGCTGACCCTCATGGCCCGCGACGGCGGCCTGGCCGGCCTGTACATCGGCGACGAGCAATACCGCCCGCCACGCGCCGCCTTCGGCGACCGGGACGACCGCCCGTTCGTCGCGGCGACGCGTCAGCTGCACGAGTACTTCGCCGGTGACCGGGTCGAGTTCGACCTTCCGTTAGCTTTCAGTGGCACTCCTTTCCAAGAGACGGTGTGGCGGGCGCTCCTGCAGATCCCGTACGGCGAGACGACGACCTACCGAGAGCTGGCCGAATCGATCGGCCGCCCGACGGCGTCCCGTGCGGTCGGCCTGGCGAACGGCCGGAACCCCATCGGCATCGTGGTGCCGTGCCACCGGGTGCTGGGCAGCGACGGATCGCTGACCGGCTACGCGGCTGGGGTGGAGTGCAAGCGGAGGTTGCTGGAGTTGGAGCGGGGCGGGCGGTTTGGCGGGCGGTTGGTTGCGGGGTGAGTCGGGGTCGGGGTTGCGGGCGGTTGGTTGCGGGGTGAGTCAGGGTCGGGCGGCAGGGTTGCGGCTCGGGTTTTGTTTTCGGGCTCGGCGCGCTGGCTCAGGTCGGCCGGGTGGATTGGAGTGACTTGGCTTGGGCTGGACGGATTGGCTCAGGCTCGGGCAAGCTCCCGGGACTGACTCGCCGGGCTGATTGCGCGGGCTCGGGCCGGGGCCAGATGACCTGATACAGCGCTGGGCTTGGGCATCGCTGGGCTGGGCTGGGCAGCGCTGGGCTGGGCTGGGCAGCGCTGGGCTGGGCTGGGCTGGGCAGCGCTGGGCTGGGCCGGGTCGAGGGCGGCCTGGCTTCCAGCGGGATCAAGCGAGCAGACCGGCTCGGCTCGGCCACCCCGGAATCAGCCGAGGCCCAGGCCGACCAGGGACGCTGCCGGTAAGGCTCGGGCCCGACTGGATCACTGCCCGCGCAGGGCTCGACCCCTCCAGGGAGCAGCCGTAGCCGGGACGCAGCCCACCCAACAAGGGCCGAGCCGATGTGAGCCGCCGCCGCAAGGCTCAGCGCCAACCGGTTCCCGCCCAAGGCGGGGCCGGGCTCAGTTGAACCAGCCGTTCACCGTTCCAAAATCCAGTGCGCCGGTCACCTCCCCGTAAGTCCCCTGCTTCAGCACCTCGGCCGCCGCGTGGTGGGCCAGCGAGTAGGCCGCCTGGGCGATCGACGTCCCGACGCTCACCCGGCGCACTCCGGCCGCGGCCAGGTCGGATACCGGAGGTGCGCCCGGTCCGGCCATGGCGCTGACCGGAATCGGCGAGGACTTTGCCAGTTCTGCCAAGACTTCGACGTCAACCAGGCCTGGGACGAAGATGCTGTCCGCTCCGGCGTCGGCGTAGACGCGGGCTCGGGTCAGGACATCGTCGAAGCGGCCGGCGGGTTCGCCGATTCCGAACAGGTACACGTCTGTCCGCGCGTTGATCCACAGCTCGGAGAGACCGGCCGTCGCGGCGGCGGCTCGGGCGGCGGTGAAGCGTTCTGCCTGTTCGTCTGGGGTGAAGAGGGTCAGAGTTCCCGCGCGGGAGTCTTCCAGGTTCACGCCTACCGCCCCGGCCTCGACTACGCCGGTCACGGTTTCCGCGACGGCGGAAGGGGCTAGGCCGTAGCCGCCTTCTACGTCGGCCGTCACCGGGACTGCTACGGCGGCGGCGATGTGCGCGACGACCGACAGCATTTCCGCGCGGGAGAGGTGTTGGCCGTCGCCTTTTGCCAGGGCCCAGGAGACGCCGCCGCTGGTGGTGGCGATGGCTGGGGCGCCGGCGCGTTCGATGGCGACCGCGCTGCCCGCGTCCCAGGCGTTCGGCAGCACGAGGACGTCCGCGGCATGCAGTTCACGGAAGAGATTTGCCTTGTCTTGCAACGAGTTCACGAGGTTCCTCCCCAGTAGCGAGCCCCGGTCGGGGCAACTGCGGAGGAACGTATCAGCGGGCACCGACAAAAACCGGAGCCGAACTCGTCAGGGGAGGTCGAAACCCAGTTCGCGGGCGGCGTCCGCGGGGGTCGGCTGGGTCCAGCGACGGGCGACGGCTTCGTGGGTGGACAGCGAGCGCAGTTCGGCCCGGTCCAGGTACAGGATTCCGTGCAGGTGATCCGTCTCGTGCTGGACGATTCGTGCTGGCCAGCCGGACAATTCCTCGTCCAGAGCCGCACCAGTCTCGTCGCTGCCGCGAAGCCGGATCCGCAGGGCTCGCGCGACGACGGCCTGCCAGCCGCGCACGCTGAGGCAGCCTTCGAAGAACGCGGCGGTTTCGTCGCCCACTCGGGTGTACGTGGGGTTCACCAGCACGCGGAACGGCAGCGGGACGATCCCGCGGGTGGCGAGGGTGGATTCGGCGACGCCTGGACGTTCGCGGGCACCATCTTCGACAACAGCGATCCGCACTGACAGACCGATCTGCGGCGCAGCCAGGCCGACGCCGGGCGCGGCGCGCATGGTCTCCTTCATGCCCTCGATCAGCGCGGACAGCATCCCGTCGCTCAGTTCGCCCTCGTACGGGCGGGCCGCGGCGCGCAGCACGGGGTCGCCTGCCTGCACGATCGGCCACGGCAACGGCTGGGCGAGCAGTTTTTCGACCTCTTCGGCGAGCACTGGCGGACCCCTCTCCAAGGGCAACGGGACTGCGGCATGATCGCACCCGCGCGGAGCACGACACTCGCCCGGGGATCAGGCAAGCTGGCAGCCGTGGCCTACGACGTGAACGCGATCCGCAAGCACTTCCCCGCGCTCGAGAGCGGCGCCGCCCACTTCGACGGACCTGGCGGCTCCCAGATCCCGGATGTGGTCGGCGAAGCAGTGTCCTCGACCCTCTGCGCCGCTATCGCGAACCGCGGCACTGTCACAGCGGCGGAGCGCCGCGCGGACGGCGTCGTGCGCGAAGCCCGCCAGGCCGTCGCTGACCTGCTCGGCGCACGGCCGGAAGGCGTCGTGTTCGGGCGCAGCATGACCCAGGTGACCTACGACTTCTCCCGCACGCTCGCGAAGAACTGGGGCCCTGGCGACGAGGTCGTGGTCACTCGGCTGGACCACGACGCCAACGTCCGGCCGTGGGTGCAGGCCGCCGAAGCGCGCGGCGCGACTGTTCGCTGGGCGGACTTTGATCCGAAGACTGGCGAGTTGTCGACGTCAGCGATCGCAGACCTGCTCACTGACCGGACGCGGCTGGTCGCGGTTACTGCCGCGTCGAACCTGCTCGGCACGCGTCCGGACATCCCGGCGATTACCGACGCGGTGCGCGAAGCAGGCGCGCTGAGCTATGTGGACGGCGTGCATCTGACGCCGCACTCGCCGGTCGACATCACCGCTTTGGGCGCTGACTTCTACGCCTGCTCGCCGTACAAGTTCCTCGGCCCGCACCTCGGCCTTCTCGCCGCCGCGCCCGATCTCCTGGAGACACTGCAGCCGGACAAGCTGCTGCCGTCGAGCAACGCCGTTCCGGAGCGTTTCGAGCTGGGTACGTTGCCGTACGAACTCCTCGCAGGCACTACCGCGGCCATCGACTTCCTCGCCGGACTCGTGCCGAGCGAAGGCAGTCGGCGCGAACGTTTGCGTACGTCGCTTACGGCGCTCGAAGCCCACGAAGACGCACTGCTGCAGCGGTTGGAGGACGGTCTCGCTGCGCTGCCGCGCGTCGTGCGTTACGGCTCACCGACGCGTCGCCGTACGCCGACAGTGCTGTTCTCAGTCACCGGCCTGACGCCGCAGGCTGTGTACGAGCGTCTCGGCGCGCGCGGGATCAACGCGCCTGCTTCGACGTTCTACGCCATCGAGTGCGCACGGCATCTCGGTCTCGGCGACGCTGGTGCCGTACGCGCGGGCATCGCGCCGTACACGACTGCAGCGGAAGTCGATCTGCTGCTCGCTGCTGTTGCGGAGCTGTGAATGAGCATCGAGACGACTGTCGACGGACAGGTCACCACCGTCACGATCAACCGGCCGGAGAAGCGCAACGCGCTCACGAAGGCGATGTACATCGCCCTCGCCGACGCCTTCGACGCCGTCCGCACGCCTATCGCCGTACTGAGCGGAGCTGGCGGTGCGTTCACGGCGGGTAACGACCTTGGCGACTTCCTTGCCCACGAAGCAGGGGACAGCACGAAGACGCCCGCGCGGGTCTTCCAGGAGGCATTGCTCGCGACGCAGGCGGTGGTGGTCGCGTCGGTCGACGGTCCGGCTGTCGGCATCGGCGCGACCCTGCTGCTCCACTGCGACCTCGTCTACGCCACCGAACGCAGCTACCTGCAGTTCCCGTTCGTACCGCTGGGGCTGGTGCCGGAGTTCGGCAGCAGTTACGCGCTGCCGCGCCGTGTCGGTCCGCAGCGCGCGACGGAGCTACTGCTGTTCGGAGAACGACTGCCTGCGGTCGAAGCGGCGCAACTCGGGTTGGTCAACGAAGTGCTCCCTGACGCGACAGCGCTCAGTAAGCGCGTCGAGGAACGCGTCGCGACGCTCGCCACCCGATCGGTGCGCGCGGTGACGGCGACGCGCGCACTGTTGCACGACCGCACTGACGTGAGCGTCGAGGAGCGAATGGAGTCGGAGTCCAAGCACTTCGCCGAACTGCTGCACGACCCGGACACTGTCGCCACGTTGCGCGCGAAGCTCGACCGTCGTTAACGACGGCGGCGCTTGTCCACCGCGGCGTCGAGAACTGGACCTAGTTCCTCGACGACGGTGTCGAGCGCCGTCACCGCGCGCTCGACGCGCGCCAACACCAAGGCTCCTTCAAGCGCGCTGATCATCAACACTGCCAACGAAGCAGCGCGCGCAGCCGGTACGCCCATCTGCTCTAGCGCGGACACGATGGGCTTCCGCCACTGCACAAAGGCGTCGTTCGCACGCTCGCGCAACGGTTCGCTAGACGCTGCCGTGTCGGTGACTGTGGCGACTAGCGGACAGCCGTAGTCGTAGCCGATCTCGAGGAACTCTGCGCGCCAGTACTCGACAACGGCGGCGAAGAGCGCGGACGGCGTCGGGTCTGTCAGGGAGTCCATCGCGCGCGTCACGCGTCGCGCGGCGTAGCGGCCAGCCCAGTCGATCGCTTCGCCGAACAGCTGTTCCTTACCGCCCGGGAAGTAGTGCTGCAGCGACCCCCGCGGTGCCTCGGCATGCGCTACTACCTCGCGCATGCCGGTGCCGCTCAGGCCTTGCGTACGCAGCAACTGCGCGGCGCTGTAGACCATCCGGTCGCGCGCCGGCCGTTCCGTCATCGAGCGTCTCCTCCGTGACCGTCAGCTCGTACTCGTTCTCGCCGCCGTACCCCGGGACGCAGCGGAACCCGCACGCCCGCAGCAATCCTTCCGCGGCGACGTTGCCCTCCTGCACCGTGGCGTGCAGCGTCCAGCCTCGCCACTGCTCGGCGGCCAGCCTGACCAGGCCGCGGCCGATGCCCTGCCGCTGCCATCCGTCGGCGACGAGAAGGCCCAGCTCGACGCGGCGGCCGTCTTCCGGAACCGCGTTCAGCAGCCCGGCGGGCGTGCCCGAAACCTCGGCGACGAGGGCGGTGCCGACGAGGAGAAACCGCCGGTACCGGGACAGGACCGACTCCGGGTCGATCGGGCCGCCGAGGGTGAACCGGCGGCTCAGCGATTCCGGCGAGCAGGCGCGGACGAGATCGGCCACGGAACCGGCGGTGGCCGGTCGCACGGCGGTCATGACAGTCGTCATAACCCGAGGGTCGCACACGGCCGTGGCTACGACAAGCGTCATGGGAGATGTCACGCTGCCGACACGGCCCGCGCGGTCCGCGGGCCCCGGGACCGCCGGGCGGCCACCGGTTTCGGGCAAGACGAATTCACTTATCGTATCCGCCTTACCCCATCGGCGGTAATTCCACCGATTAATCGGGCGTTGACCACGATGCGTGTTCACTGGGCCTCTTTGGGTGAAAACGGTTCCCGATACCTGCCGGGAACGCGTTTCTTCCTTATATTTTCCTGGACGCTCCGGCCTGCGAGCAAAGGAGACACGGCCATGACCCAGTCGCTCGAAGTTCCAACGAAGGAATTCTGTCTCGACTGGACGATGGACGGGGCCAATGGCGGCAGGGTGCACTTCACCCTGTCCGGCCAGGTGAGCCTGTTGGACGGCAAGAGGTTCTACAAGGTCGACGGCGTGCTGTACATCGCGGACGGCAGCGCGTACTGCCGGGAGATCGGGAACCCGCGGCTGCACGTGCGGCGCAACGGCGTCGAGGAGAGCGGACGGCAATGGGGCTGGGAGACGATCAGTTCCCGCAAGAGCGCGAACCGGCTCTGCACAATGGACGGTTATTTCGTGCGCACGGGCTACTGGGCGCCCGCCGATCGCAGCATCCAACTCGGAATCGTCGCCGAACACGGGATCACCCGGCGGCGTTCGCACAGTCCTACCGCCACGATTCGACTGGTCGACTGAATGGGTTCCCGGATATCGGGATTGCCCCTCGGTTTGTGATCGGCAATGCCTGATTCCGAAGTGAACAGCGGCAAGGCATTTCGCGACGGCTCGGGCGGGCAAGTCTGCCCGAGCCGTCCGCGAGGGAAACCCGCGGTTGCCTCCACGCGAACATCCGGCGCACAACCGCCCGTCGGCGATGGCACAAGGTCGCTTGCCCGCCAACGCGAACCGTGCGAATCAGACGATCCGCCTCCGAATCGTCGGCGCCGCAACCCATTCGCGGGCACGCGAGGCGAAAGATCAATCCAGGCAACGTGCCCTGGGCCACGCGGGCGCGGCCGGACATTGGCCTGGACCACTCGCAGCCGCAGGCTCGAACCTCCGCTCGTCGTCACCCACACGGGTAAACCCCTGCCCTGGAGGTAAGCAGAAACACACCGGATCCCCAGGAAAAACGTGAAAAACGTTGTGCGGGACACAGCGCTCGCGCGCGCGAAAGAGGACCATGGGAGTCATGCGGAACAGGACTCGGGCAGGCAGACCACCACACCCTGGTAAACGATTGCTCCGACGGCTCGGCGCCGTGCGCAACCCGCTCGTGCGACGGTCGGACCGGATCGAAGGCGTGTTCGCCGGGATCGTCACGCTGCTGGCGCTCATCGCGATTCCGTTCGCGATGATGATCGGCAGCGCGGACATCACCGCGGAGACCGCCGCTTCGGACGCGCAGCTGCAGTCGCGGCACCAGGTCACCGCCACGGTGCTCACGACGGCCGCGCAGCCGGCCGCTTCCGTCGGCGACAGCGCGCCGATCGCCAATACCGCGCGCGTGAACGCGGTCTGGAAGCCGCCGAACAGCGTGCAGCGGACCGGGATCATCACGGTGCCCAGCGCTTCCGCGACCGAGGGTTCGACCACCGACATCTGGCTCGACGACACCGGCAAGCAGACCACCGCCCCGCTGACGCACGCGGACGCGGTCACCAACGGCGTGCTGGTCGCGGCCTTCTGCTGGCTGTGCGCGGTCGCGGTGCTCGGCGGTGCGTTCTGGGTGGCGCGGCGAGTGCTGGACCACCGGCGCGCGGCGCGGTGGGCTGCCGAATGGGCGCAGTTCGCTGGGCCGGAAGCGGTTCGCTGAGGTTTTCGCGGGCTGCGTGGTCGCGGTGCTTGCCGGAGCGTTTCGCACGGATTGGCATGATCTCCTGCTGGACGGATGCGGTTCGCGACCGGCTCGCTGACGTCTTCGCGGGCAGGGTGGGCGCGGTGCTTACCGGAGCGTTCCGCGCAACCCGGTGAGCCCCCGCCGGATGGGTGCGGTTCACGAATCCCGAAGCGGCTCACTGATACCTCCGCAGGCTGCGCGGCCACGGGGTCTGCCGGAGCATTGCGCGCGGCCCGGGGAGACCCCGCGCGCTGCGTGGTCGCTGCTGGCTAGCACGTTGGCAAGTCATCCGCTCGGCGGCCGGACGGGCCAAGTTCGCAACCCCGGTGGATGCGGCGGTCGGGCGTAGTTCGCTAGGCCCGGAGGCAGTCCGCTGACGCATCCTGCTGCCTCCGGGCCCAGCTCGGCGGACCGAGCGGGGCGACACCCCCAGCGTCGCCCCGGGCCGGTACTACGCCTGCCGCTCTTGCCCGGATGTGGCGAGTTAGCCACCAGCTATCTCGTCGAGGCACAGTCTTGTGGAGCCGTCCAGTGATTGTCAACTGTGAGCTAATCTGAGATAGTCGCCTTAGCTGAGAGCAATCAGCTGCAACTGGAGGGGCGTAGCAGCATGTCCGAAGACGATCGGCCGGCGGATTCCCGGCCCACCCTGGCCTCCAGACTCGACGACCTCTTCCGCACGGTGCGGCCGCAGGGAAGGCACTGGACGAACGCCGAGGTGGCAGCCGAACTGAAGCGGGCGTCGCCGGAGCTCAAGGTCGGCGCGGTGTACTTGTCTCAGCTGCGCACCGGCAAACGGACCAATCCCTCTCAGGAGCTGCTGGCCGCACTGGCGAAATTCTTCGGGGTCTCCGTCGCGTACTTCTTCGACGACGAGGTCGCCGGGTCGGTCCTGTCGGAGCTTGCCGCGGTGGAGGCGATGCGCCAGGCGGGCGTCCGGGCGGTCGCGATGCGCGCGGCGGGCATGCGCGAGGAAAACCTCCAGGCGATCACCACGATCATGGACCAATACCGCAAGATGCAGGGGCTGCCCCCGGTCACGGACGAAGCCGCACGGTGACCGGCACCCCGTCCGACGCCCCGCAGCGGCGCGAGCAGCTGCGGCGGATGCGCGACGAAGGCGCCCGGCGGATCGCCGAACTCGGCCTTCCGCCGAAATACGACCTTGCCGTCCTCTGCGCGCGCCTCGGCGAGATCCGCGAACGGCCGATCACCCTCGTGCCGCTCCCGATGCCGGCGTCGCACCCGTGCGGCATGTGGGTGGCCGCACGGGGCGAGGACCTGATCTTCTTCGACGCCAACACCACCGGGGCGCACCAGGAGCACATCATCTTGCACGAGCTGGGTCACATCATCTGCTGTCATCGCGGCTCGGGTCTCCTTGACGACGAGAGCGCCCGTTCCCTGTTCCCGAACCTGGATCCGGACATCGTCCGCGACATGTTGATGCGCGCTACTTATGACGACGCGCAGGAGCAGGAAGCCGAGATCATCGCCTTCCTGCTGTCGGAACGCATGGGCACGCCGTCGAAACCGATCGCCCAGACGCCCAAAGCCGGGGAGAAACCGATGGACCGGATCGAGCGCTCGCTCCTCTAGCCCCGCTTCCGGTGCACCCGCCGTCCATGAGGGCCACCCTCACAGACTCTGATTCCCTCAGGGTTCCCCTCACAACCGACGCAAGTCCGCCCGCCGCCCGCCGCGATGCGCCCCCAATGTGGCATTGGGTGCATGCGACGCACCCAATGTGGCGTTCGGTGCATCTGACGCACCCAATGCCACATTGGGGCGCTAGCCCCCACCACCAACAAACCGCACCGGTGCACCCAACGATCGAGGCACCCAGCCCCTCCCCCGCACCCCGATATAAAGCGTCCCTGCGGTCTGGGGGTGCTTGTCAAGGCATCTTTCCCGCCTTGACAAGCAC
>NZ_JBSFNS010000079.1:0-38906 GCF_053587275.1 Amycolatopsis sp. NPDC003676 | reverse complement strand
CGTTGCTCAGGCGGAAACGCACCCCCGAAGTACGTGAGGGGAACCCTGAGGGAATCAGATTCCCTCAGGGTTCCCCTCACGTACTTTTCCGGGAGCTGAGCCAGGCCGTGGCCGGGCCGAGGATTCAGGAAAGCCGCTCCAGAACCATCGCCATGCCCTGTCCGCCGCCGACGCACATCGTCTCGAGGCCGAACTGCTTGTCGTGGTGCTGCAGGGAGTTGATCAGCGTCGAGGTGATCCGCGCGCCGGTCATGCCGAACGGGTGGCCGACCGCGATCGCGCCGCCGTTGACGTTCAGCCGGTCGAGGTCGATGCCCAGGTCGCGGTAGGACGGGATGACCTGCGCGGCGAACGCCTCGTTGATCTCGACGAGGTCGATGTCCGAAATGGACAGTCCGGCGCGGGACAGCGCCTGCTTCGACGCCTCGACCGGACCGTAGCCCATGATCTCCGGCGACAGCCCGGTGACGCCGGTGGACACGACGCGCGCCAGCGGCGTCAGGCCCAGCTCGCGCGCCTTCGTGTCGGACATGATCACGACCGCCGCCGCGCCGTCGTTGAGCGGGCAGCAGTTGCCGGCGGTGATCCGGCCGTCGGGGCGGAAGACCGGCTTCAGTCCGGACACGCCCTCGATCGTGACGCCCGCGCGCGGCCCGTCGTCCTTCGAGACGACCGTGCCGTCGGGCAGCGTGACCGGCGTGATGTCCTTGGCCCAGAAGCCGTCCGCGATGGCCTTCTCGGCGAGGTTCTGCGACCGGACGCCGAACTCGTCCATCTCCTCGCGGGTGATGCCCTTGAGCCGCGCGAGGTTCTCCGCGGTCTGGCCCATCGCGATGTAGACGTCCGGCAGCTGCCCGTTCTCGCGCGGGTCCTGCCAACTGTCCGCACCGGACTCGGCGGTCGCCTTGGTGCGCGCCTCGGCGTCGGCGAACAGCGGGTTGTGCGTGTCCGGCCAGGAGTCGGAGCTGCCCTTCGCGAACCGCGACACGGCCTCGACGCCCGCGGAGATGAAGACGTCGCCCTCGCCCGCCTTGATCGCGTGCAGCGCCATCCGGGTGGTCTGCAAGCTGGAGGAGCAGTACCGGGTGATCGTGCAGCCGGGCAGGTGGTCGTAGCCGAGCTCGACGGCCACCGCGCGGCCCATGTTGAAGCCGGACTCGCCGCCGGGGAGCCCGCAGCCGAGCATCAGGTCGTCGATGTCGGCCGGGTCCAGCTGGGGCACCTTGTCCAGTGCCGCGCGCACCATCTGCACGGCGAGGTCGTCGGGGCGCATCCCGACCAAAGAGCCCTTCCCGGCGCGGCCGATCGGGGAGCGGGCGGTGGAGACGATGACGGCTTCGGGCATGACAGACACATCCTCGGGTCGGCGGCACTAAGCGGTTGCTCACCATCTTGCCGCCTCCGGCGTCCGTCCGAAAGCCGAAGGCGACATGCACCACCCTGCTCCCGTGGGAGGATTTCCGCCGTGACAGAGCGCAACCGGGTGTTGTCCACGCGCACGATCGCGTGGTGGGGGACCGGCATCGTGCTGCTCGCGGCGGTCGCGGCGGCGTTGCTGCTGTGGCTGCTCGGCGGCGGCACCCCGGCGGATTCGTCGCGGCTCGACGCGTTGCGCACGGCCTCGAGCATCGTCGTCGGGACCGGCGGTGCGGCCGCGCTCCTGCTCGCGGCGCGGCGGCAGCGGTCCGCGGAACTGGATCTGGAACAGAAGGACCACGACGCCACCCAGCGCCGGATCACCGACATGTACGGCAAGGCCGCCGACCAGCTTGGCAGCGACAAGGCCCCGGTCCGGCTGGCCGGGCTGTACGCGCTCGAACGACTGGCCCAGGACTACGCGGACCAGCGGCAGACCATCGTCAACGTCGTCTGCGCGTACCTGCGGATGCCGTTGGACGGCACCCTCGAAGAGGTCCAGGTGCGCAAGGCCGCGCAGCGGATCCTGATGCTGCACCTGCGCCCGGGCAGCGGCGAGGAGCCGACCGGGTCGTACTGGCCGGACATCGATCTCGACTTCTCCGGTGCGCGGCTCGTCGAGCTGACCCTCACCTACTGCCGGATCCGTTCCATCGTCTGCCACGAAACCACGTTCACCGAAGAATCAACCTTTTGTCACACCGAATTCCGCACCAAAGCGGATTTCACCGAAGCGACCTTCGAGAAACGCGCGGACTTCCGCGGCGTAGTCATCGGCGGCGAACGCGACGCATTCCGCGGCGCGAAGTTTCACCAGCACGCGGAATTCGCCGAGGACGCGCAAGTCCGGCTGGCCGGAGCCCTCGCGAAGCCCGGATACCGCCGCGGCTGGCCCGCCGGATGGGCGGAGGAACCCGGCAACGACGGCTGGCTCCGACTGGTCCCGCGCTAGCCGGTCCGGCACCCGTCTGTTTAGGCTGGTCGCGTGGAGTACGCAGAACACATCGTGGACCTCGTCGGCAACACCCCGCTGGTCAAGCTGAACTCGCTGGCCAAGGGGCTCAAGCCGCTCGTGCTCGCCAAGGTCGAGTACGTCAACCCGGGCGGCAGCGTGAAGGACCGGATCGCGCTGCGGATGATCGAGGCCGCCGAGGCCTCCGGAGAGCTGCGGCCCGGCGGCACGATCGTGGAGCCCACCTCGGGCAACACCGGGGTCGGGCTCGCCATGGTCGCCCAGCGCAAGGGCTACCAGTGCGTGTTCGTCTGCCCGGACAAGGTGAGCGAGGACAAGCGCAACGTGCTGCGCGCGTACGGCGCCCGCGTCGTCGTGTGCCCCACCGCGGTCGCGCCCGAGCACCCCGACTCGTACTACAACGTGTCCGACCGGCTCGTGCGCGAGATCGAGGGCGCGTGGAAGCCCAACCAGTACGCCAACCCGGAGAACCCGGCCAGCCACTACCACTCCACCGGCCCGGAGATCTGGAAGCAGACCGACGGCAAGATCACGCACTTCGTCGCGGGCGTCGGCACCGGCGGCACGATCTCCGGCACCGGCAAGTTCCTGAAGGAGGTCAGCGACGGCCGCGTCCAGGTCGTCGGGGCTGATCCCGAGGGCTCGGTGTACTCCGGCGGCAGCGGGCGGCCGTACCTGGTCGAGGGCGTCGGCGAGGACTTCTGGCCGGAAACCTACGACCGGAACGTCGCCGACCAGATCATCCCGATCAGCGACGCGCACTCGTTCGAGACCACGCGCCGGCTCGCGACCGAGGAAGGCCTGCTGGTCGGCGGTTCGTGCGGGATGGCCGTGGCCGCCGCGCTGAAGCTGGCCGAGGGACTGACCGAGGACGACGTCGTGGTCGTGCTGCTGCCCGACGGCGGCCGCGGCTACCTCACCAAGGTCTTCAACGACGCCTGGATGTCGTCCTACGGCTTCCTTCCGCCGGACTCCTCCGGCGCGACCGTCGGCGACGTGCTCACCCGCAAGTCCGGCGCGCTGCCCAGCCTCGTGCACTCGCACCCGAACGAGACGGTCGCCGAGGCGGTGGCCATCCTGTCGGAATTCGGCGTGAGCCAGATGCCCGTGGTCAGCGCCGAACCGCCGGTCATGGCGGCCGAGGTGGTCGGCGCGGTCAACGAGCGCGACCTGCTCGACGCGCTGTTCACCGGCAAGGCCCAGCTCGCCGACCGGCTGGAGACGCACATGTCGCCGCCGCTGCCGACGATCGGGGCCGGCGAGCAGGTGAGCGCCGCGATGAAGGCGCTCGAAGGGGCCGACGGCGCGCTGGTGCTGATCGACGGCAAGCCGGCGGGCGTCGTCACCAGGCACGATTTGCTCGCGTTCCTCGCGGGCCGATAGGGCTAACCTCACGGCTGCCGGCCGGGGCGTCTGCGCGCGTCCCGGCCGGGCATCCGATAGCGTTACGGCCGAATAGAACTTTTTCGCGTCCTCGTCAAGGGGGTTCAAGACCCACATGAGTGCTCCGCAGCCACCGAACCAGCCCTGGGACGGCGGACAGCAGCCGCCGCAGGGCCCGTCGAGTGGTCCTACACCGCAGCAGGACAGTCCCTTCGGCGCGTCGGAGCCGACCCAGGTGGTCCAGCCGGGCCAGCCGCAGCAGCCGTCCCACGGCGGCGGCGCGTTCGGCGACACCCCGGAACCGACGCAGGTCGTGCAGCCGGGACAGCCGGCCGACGCGAACGCCACCCAGGTGGTCAACCCCGTGAGCGCCGAGGGCAACGCCGAGTCGACGCAGCTCGTCCCGCCGAGCCAGCAGCCGCAGAACATCCCGTACGCCCCGCCGCCGAGCGCCGCGGACAACCCGGCCGCGGTCGCCGGGTTCGGCGCCCCGCAGGGCTTCGGCCAGCCGGGTCAGCCCGGGCAGCCGGGTCAGCCGGGCCAGCCGCCGCAGGGCTTCGGCCAGCCGGGCGGATACGACCAGGGCGGCTTCGGCGCTCCGCCGCAGGGCGCGTTCGGCCAGCCCGGGCAGCCGGGCTTCGGCCAGCCCGCTCCGTTCGGCGCGTCCGCCGCGCCCTCGAGCGGCGGCGGCAACGCGCTGTACGGCTACATCGCCGGCGGCGTCGTCGCGGTCCTCGGCCTGATCGCGCTGATCGTCTCGTTCAGCTACATGAGCGACACCAGCGACTACTCGAAGCTGTACGACAGCTCGAGCCGGTACCAGAAGCTGTTCGACGAGGCCGGTCTCGCTTCGCCGGGCACGCTCTGGCTGTACGTGATCATGATCCTGGTCGGCGCGGTGGTCGCGCTCGCGGGCGGCGTCGCGCTGGCGATGGCCTCGCGGGCGGCCGTGATGCGCAAGCTCGCTCCGATCGCGGTGCTGGTCGGCGGCGTGCTGTTGCTGCTGTTCTCGATCCTGGCGAAGTCCGGGACGTCGGTCAGCAGCTCCTTCGCCGACAAGTACGGCGGCGCGGGTTCCAGCGCGACGAGCGGCGGCGGCATGCTGACGCTGATCCTCGGCATCATCATCCTGATCGTCGGCGTGGTCGCGATCATCCCGGCGACCTCGCAGTACGTCGGCCTCGGCTCGTCCTCGGGCGGCCCCGGCGGGCCGGGCGGACCTGGCGGACCGCAGCAGCCGGGCGGTTTCGGCGGCGGACAGCCGGGCTTCGGCCAGCAGCAGCCGGGCGGCTTCCCGCCTCCGGGCGGACCCAACCCGGGCAGCGGGGGCTTCCCGCAGCCGGGCGGGCCGAACCCGGGCAGCGGCGCGAACCCGCAGCCGGGCTTCGGGCAGCAGCCGCCTCCTGGCTACGGCCAGCCGGGCCAGCAGCCGGGTTACGGCCAGCCGCCGCAGCAGCCGGGCGGTTTCGGCCAGCCGGGCCAGTACCCGCCGCCGGGGCAGCAGCCTCCTCCCGGGTACGGCCAGCCGGGCCAGCAGCCGCCGCAGCAGTGGTGAGCCGCTGAATTTCCGCGAAGGGCGCCTCCGTCTCACGACGGCGGCGCCCTTCGTCGTTTCCGGTCCGTTTTTCGCGGGATTCCGGGAAAGGTGGTGGCCTTTTCCCGGCCGTTCCGGCAGCCGGGGGAATTGCGGCGCACATGCGCTCGTGCCGGTCCCCAACCGCGCATTTCCGGGCTAGGGTGAGCGCCGTCCGAATCGCCTTCCCATCCCGAGGGGGACCTCCCGTGAGCGGCCTGCACGGACTTCCGGCACGGCAGCGGGAACGGGAATCTCCCGTGGCGGATCCGGTGCCGTACCGGCCGAACGGGAGCACCGCGATCGCCGCCGGGCTGTTCGGGCTGATCGCCGCCGCGACGTCGGGCTATCTTCCGGCGAGGCTGTTCCTCGACATTCCGTCCGGCTTCAGCCTCGGTGATCTTTCCCCGTTAACGCTCGCCGATCTCGCCGCGTACCTAGGCGCTTCGCTGGTCTTGCTGCTCGGTGCGATCGCGACCTTTTTCCGTGCGACAGCGGGCGCGGTACTGCTTATCGCGGGCGCGTTGCTCGCACTCGGCGCGCTTCTGCTGGAGCCGGCGCTCGGCGGTTCCCCGGCGTACGTCCACTACTTCCGGACGCTGCTGCGCTTCGAGAATTTCGCCGCGCTCGACCGCGTCGCGCTGGCGGCCGCGGTGCTGCTGGTGCTCGTGCTGGCGGGGTTGCCGCGGACCTTCGGCTACCTGCGTTATCGCGTACCCGTGGTGCCTGCTTCGTCACCCTCGCGACAGTGGTAATTCCGCCCCGAAAACGGGACGAGCCTGGCACCATACAGGCATTCCACCCGCCGCCCGGCGGGAACAGATATACCGAGGACTCCCCGTGACCTACCCCCAGAACCCGCAGGGCCAGCCCCAGCAGCCGCAGAGCGGCCCGTTCCCCGGGCAGCCGTACCCGGCGAGCCAGCCGACGCCGGCCCAGCCGTACCCGGGCGCGCCGCAGCAGCCGTTCGCTCCGCCTGCCGCGGGCCAGCCGTACCCGGCTTACCCCGGCGGGCCTGGTGTTTATCAGCAGAAGCCGAACGGCGCGACGGCGATCATCGCGGGGATTCTCGCGATCATCGGCGGCGTTTTCGCGGTGCTCGCGGTCATCGGCTCGGTCGTGCTGGTCTCGAGCGTCCACGTGCTGCTCTGGCAGCTCTACCTGACGCTGGTCGTCAACGCGGTGCTGGTCGGCCTGCTGTTCTACGGCGGCGTCGGCCTGTTCCTGCACAAGCCGTCCGCTCGGCTGTGCACGATCATCGGCTGCGGGCTGACGATCGCGTTCGGGGTCGTGTCGGTCATCATCTTCTCGGCCGCGACGTCGGGTTTCCACAGCAACAGCGCGCAGTTCCTCGGCGAGAGCATCGGCGGTGCACTGGCCCGGCTGATCCCGCCGATCGCGACCCTGGTGCTGGCGATCGTGAAGCCGACCGCCGACTGGGTCAACTACCGTCCGGGCGCGCCCGCTCAGCAGGGCGCGTACCCGCCGCCGCAGAGCTGGTGACCCGCGGGGCTGCCGGTGCGAGTTTGTACCGGCAGCCTCTCCCGCATGGTGAGTTGCCTCCCAGCTGATGGGATTGTCGGGGGTGCCCCGTACCCTGGGAACCATGGCCGACGACTACTCCGTCCTGGGTTTTGAAACACGCGCGATCCACGCCGGGCAGCAGCCCGATCCCCGCACGGGTGCCGTCATCGTGCCGATTTACCAAACGTCCACGTACGCGCAGGACGGCGTGGGCGGCACCCGCGAGGGCGGCTACGAGTACTCGCGCACCGCGAACCCCACGCGGACCGCGTTGGAGGAAGCCCTCGCCTCGCTCGAAGGAGCCCGCCACACGCTGGCCTTCGCGTCCGGCATGGCAGCTTCGGATGCGGTGCTCCGCACAGTCCTGCGCCCCGGCGACCACCTGGTCCTGGGCAACGACGCGTACGGCGGCACGTTCCGGCTGATCGACAAGGTGCTCAGCCTGTGGGGCGTCGAGCACACGGTCGCCGACCTGAGCCGCATCGACGACGTACGGGCCGCGATGCGCCCGGAAACCAAGCTGATCTGGTGCGAGTCGCCGACCAACCCGCTGCTGGGCATCGCCGACATCGCCGCGCTCGCCGGTGCCGCTCACGACGCGGGCGCCCGCCTGGTCGTGGACAACACCTTCGCGACGCCATACCTGCAAACCCCGCTGGCCCTTGGCGCGGACATCGTGGTGCACTCGACCACCAAGTACCTGGGCGGCCACTCGGACGTCGTCGGCGGTGCGGTCGTCACCAATGAAGACGAACTGCGCGAGCAGCTTTTCTACCTGCGCAACGCCGCCGGTGCCGTCCCCGGCCCGTTCGACGCGTGGCTCACCCTGCGCGGTCTCAAGACGCTGGCCCTGCGGATGGAGCGGCACAGCGACAACGCGGACCTGGTCGCCCGCACGTTGGCGAAGCACCCGAAGGTCACCAAGGTCTACTACCCCGGCCTCCCGGAACACCCCGGCCACGAGGTGGCGGCGAAGCAGATGCGCCGCTTCGGCGGAATGGTGTCCTTCCGCGTCGCGGGTGGCGAGGAAGCCGCACTGGAAGTCGCGTCCCGCACGAAGCTGTTCGTGCTGGCGGAGTCGCTCGGCGGGATCGAAAGCCTGATCGAGCACCCCGGGAAGATGACGCACGCCTCGACGGCAGGCTCGACCCTCGAGGTCCCGGAGGACTTGATCCGGCTTTCGGTCGGCATCGAGGACGGGCGCGATCTGGTGGCCGACCTTACGCAGGCGCTGGGCTGATCTTTTCTTGCCTGGGCGGGGCACCGGCTGGTTTCCGGTGCCCCGTTCCTGGCTGGGATGACCGGGGTTCGTGCTGAACGGCAGCCGAATCCGCTTTGGTGAACCCGGAGTCCAGCGAATGGCCCCGACTGGGGTTGCTTGGCCGAAAGCCGCTTGCCGGACGGAGTTCTTGCCCGCTGTCAGGCGACTCCGCTACCCCGCCAGAAGCCCGTGCGCTCGTGCCGATGCTGGCCGACACGGGGCTGGCACTCGAACTCAACCTTCACCGGCACGCGCTGCGGACCGCGGTTGAAGCGGTCCCTCATGCGCAATCCGGTGCGCGGCTTCGGCTCAGCCGCATCGGCCAACCGCTGCCGCCCGGAGTTCTTGCCCGTTCCCGGGCACTTCAGCGGGCGAATCCCGCTAATCGCCATTCCCGCGAACAACTTCCCCGTCTCGCCTGACACGCTCGGCGAGCCCAAGCACCGCCAGCCGAAACCTCAGCCAGGGTCAGGGCTTGCTGTTCTCCCGCATCGCATTGGCCTGCCGGGTCCCGGTCGTGGCCGGGAGTTCGCTGCCGTTCACGCAGCCGCCGACCAGTTCGATGTGGTTGTCGTGCCGGATGTACTGGGCGGGGCCGGTGCAGGCGGCCGCTTCGACCGTCGCGAAGGCGGCGCCGGTGAGGGCCACCGCGGAGAGAATGCCCGCGGCGAGCGGCAGCAGACCAGTGCGGGACTGGGCTCGGGACTTGGCCCGGGAGGTGGTCCCGTGCTGCGCGCGTGCCATGGTCGCACTCCCTGATCATGTGTGGCTGCCGTTATCAGGGTACCGGTCCGGCGGGCGGCGCACCCCGGCCGTCCGTCGGTGGCATCATCGGCGCCATGGAACTGGTCAGCGTCGAGCGCATCCAGGAAGCTCGGAAGCTTCTCGAGGGCATCACCCGCGTCACGCCGATGGAGCACGCCCGCGACCTGCGCCGGCTGCACGGCGGCCCGGTGTACCTCAAGTGCGAGAACCTGCAGCGCACCGGCTCTTTCAAGATCCGCGGCGCCTATACCCGCATCCACGGCCTGACCGCCGAGGAACGCGCGCGCGGTGTCGTCGCGGCCAGTGCCGGCAACCACGCGCAGGGGGTCGCTCTGGCGTCGTCGCTGCTCGGCATTTCCTCGACTGTCTTCATGCCGCTGCGCGCTCCGCTGCCGAAACTCGCCGCGACTCGCGGTTACGGCGCGGAGGTCCATCTTCACGGCGCCGTCGTCGACGAAACCCTCGCCGAAGCCATCGCGTTCTCGGAGCGCACCGGCGCGGTCTTCATCCACCCGTTCGACCATGCCGATGTCATCGCTGGTCAGGGCACCGTGGGCCTGGAGATTCTCGAACAGGTGCCGGGCGTGAAAACGATCCTCGTCCCGACGGGCGGCGGCGGGCTGGTCGGCGGGGTCGGAGCGGCGGTGAAGGCACTGCACCCGGAGATCCGCGTGATCGGCGTGCAGGCCGAAGACGCCGCCGCGTATCCGTCCTCGCTGGAGGCCGGTGCGCCGGTCCGGCTGCGCGAGGTGCACACGATGGCGGACGGCATCGCGGTCGGCGAGCCGGGCAAGATCAGTTACGCGCACGTCCAGTCGCTGGTCGACGACGTCGTGACGGTCACCGAGGAATCCTTGTCGCGCGCGGTATTGCTGTGCCTGGAGCGACGAAAGCTGGTCGTGGAACCGGCGGGTGCCGCGTCAATGGCCGCGCTCCTGCAGCACCCCGGCGCGTTCGAACCGCCGGTGGTGGCGATTCTCTCCGGCGGCAACGTGGATCCCGTTCTGCTGCAACAGATCATCCAGCACGGCATGACCGCCGGCGGCCGTTACCTGAAGCTGCACCTGCGGGTGCCGGACCGTCCGGGCTCGCTGGTTTCGGTGCTGTCGTGCGTGAAGGAGCTGGGCGCGAACGTCCTCGACGTCGAGCACTCCCGCATTTCCGGCAGCCTGGCGCTCGGCGAGGTGGACGTCGCCCTTGCCCTGGAAACCCGCGGCCCGGAGCACTGCAAGGACGTCGAAGCCGCCCTCGCCGACGCCGGGTTCACGATCGTCCCCTGAGTGTCTACTGTGGACTCTCCGGAAGGCGGAGGCTGAACCACAGCGGCAGGTAGTCCTCGTCGCGCGGGTAAAGCTCCTGGTCCAGCGCGTAGTCCTCGGGCCGGGGAGGCGTGTGGAAGGCCGGTTCGTCGTCCTCGTCGAAGCTGGCCTGGTAACTTGACGGCGGGTCGATGACCAGCGAGAGCGTGTACCAGGTACCTCGGCCTTGGACGTACTTGCTGCGCCGCAGCTGAGCCAACGGCTTCGACAGCTCCCGCGCGACGGGCACCTGCTGCGTGCTGCCGTCGGCCATCCGCGCGCCGCAGGCGAGGTTCGCGTGCCTGCCCAGCGCCATGAAGTCGAAGACGATCTGCTGCCACCCCTGCGGAGCCGCCGCGGCGAGTGCCGTCGCGATCTCGCTCACCAGCTCATCGGGATCCCGCGGCGCACTCTGCGGTTCCGGACGGCTCTCCTCGGCGGGCGGGCTGGTCATCGCCGCCAGCATCCGTTGCTGCGTGGCCTCGTCCACTTCCGGCACGGTGTATCCGGCTGCCCGGATGTGCTCGACCAGCTCGGGATCCGGCGAAATCCCGTGCTCGCGCAGGTAATAGCCGACCGCGCCGGGCCACACCCAGCTGCCGTCGGTGCGGAAATTCAGCGGAACAGCGTCCGTGCGGGACGGATCGAAGGCGTCCGTGTCGTTGCTGCGGGACGCCAGGATGACCGGCGCGTTGTTGAGATAGCCGAGCACTCGCTCGCGCTCCTCGGGCGACAACGCTTCCCGCTCGACGACCGGATTCCCCGCCTTGTCGAACCCGTCGTAGATGCGCGGAGTGCGCAGCTCGCCTGCCGGTTGCCCTTGGGACACAACGACTTCCGGCTCGGAAGCATCATTCGCGGGGGCCTCGGCAGGTGCTGCTTCCGGCTCGGAGGCTTCGGCAGCGATCTCGCCCGCCGCGACTTCGCTGGGCTCGGACTGCGCCTCGTCGCCGACGGATGCCGGGGTAGTAGCCGCTGTCTCCGCGAGGGACGGGGAGACAGGCTGCTCCGCGTCGGGCAACGGAGGAGACGTGTTGGGCTCGTCGACAGGGAGTTCGGGGACAGAGTCCGCGGGCTCTGCAGGCTGTTCCGCACTGGGCAGCGGGGGAGCCGTCGCGGCCTCGTCCGTGGGAAGCGCGGGAACAGGCTGCGCAGTGTCTGCGGCCTGCTCTGCACTGGGCGGCGGAGGAGACGTGCTCGGCTCGTCCACGGGGAGCTCGGGGACAGAGTCTGCAGGTTGTTCGGCGCTGGGCAGCGGCGGTGGCGTGCTGGGTTCGCCCCCGGGAACAGATTGCGGAGCGCCCGCAGGTTGTTCCGCACCAGGCAGCGGCGGAGGCGTAGCGGTTCCAGTCGAGGGGACCGGATTTTCCGCGCCCGGCAACGGCGGCGGTACCTGCCCCGCGTCCGGCAATGGCGGAGGAACCGCCGGGCCGGAGCCGGGCACGTGCGGCGGAACCGGCTGTCCGGCACCAGGCGGAGCAGCGCCAGGCACCGGCGCGGCAGAGCCGGGCACCGGCGTGGCAGTGCCAGGCACCGGCGGAAGAGGAACCGCACCGGCCCGTTGCCGCAGCCACGGTGGCACGAACCGGTCCTCGCGCGGGAAGAAGCGCAGTTCGTCCTGGAAGCCGATCGGCGGTGGCACTTGCCGCCAGCGCGGTTCGACGTCCGGCTGGTAGTCCGCGAACGGCGGCCGCTGCGGTGAGAACACCAGGGTCGCGCTCAGCCACGTGCCCCGGCCCGGCTGGTACATCCCGGTGCGCAGCGCGCCGAACAGCCGCGGCAGTTCCGGATGCGGCTGGACCGGGTAGGTCCGGTTGTCCGGGGCGAGCACGTTGACGTCCACTTCCACGTGCCGTCCCGCGGCGCGGCAGACGACCTGCAGCTGCTGCCAGCCAGCGGGCAGCGCGGCAGCGGCCGCCTGGCCGATCTGCTGGACGAGCTCCTGCTGCTGGGCAGGAGTGTGCGGCTCCGGTGGCCGGGTCATGGTTTCTGCGGCTCCTCGCCGGGCGGACGCGTCATTTCGATCACCTGTTCCGCGGCGGGCGGATGCCCGCGAGCAGGTTGGCCGGCGTGTAACCGGATTGCACGTCGAAGGTCATTCCCACTGAACGGGCGAGCACGGCCACCGCGAGCGGGGCCAGCGCGAGGAACCCGCCGGGATCGTCGGCGCGGTCCTCGGCGGTCCAGTATTCGCGGTGCCGTTCCAGCGCGGCGACGAACGCTTCGGCGAACTTCTCCGTGTCCCGGCGCAGCACGTAGTAGAACATCCGGATCGGCGGGTACACGAGCTGCAGCATCGCCGCGGGCGGCGTGTACTGCGCGGTGTCCGGGTCGGTGCCGTCCATCGCGGGCAGGAACATCTCCGGGGTGACCTCGCGGTGCGCGAGGAAGGTCTGCAGCGTCTCGACCCACGGGTACATGTAGGCGTCATGCTCGATGCCCGAGGCGCGCAGCACGTCGAGCGGCACCGCGGCCAGCTGCTGGATCAGCACGTCGTCCCGCTGGATCACGGCGAGCCACGCCGCGGTCAGCCACGCGCCCGGATCCGTGCGTTCGGTGGGGCCGGTGGCGGCGAAGCGCCGCGGACGGCCGATCACCGCGTCGACCTCCTGGCCTTCCGGCGCGTTCGCCGCGGTGAAGGCGGCGGCCGCGGCCTGTGCGGCGAGGGCGAGATCGCCCCACGTGTCCGGGTCCTCGGCGTCCGGGTCGACCACGCTGCGGTACTGCCCGAGCATCAGCTCCCGGCGCAGGACGTTCGCCAGCGCGCTGGTGTCCTGCGTGATGTAGTCGAAGTAGAAGGCCACCTGCGGCGACAGCTTCTCGATCTGCTTCCACGCGCCTGCGACGTCGACGGAATGCCTGGGGACGGCGGTTCCCCGCGTCGGCTGGTCTGCGAGCGGCACGGTCATCCGCCGGCGGTGATGTCCTGCGCCCACGGCGGCAGGAAGTCGGAACCGGTCTCGCGCATGATCTCCAGCCGCTCTCGGTAACGCTCGACGTCCGGCGTGATGGCCTTGAACCACGCGCTGACCGAGGGCCATCCGACGCGGGCGGGCTCGTTTTCGGTGAGCAGCCAGACCTGCGGATCGTCCTGGTCGGCGTCTGCCCCGTCGACCACGTGGTAGGTGTACCCGCCGTGCGCGGCGAGCACCAGCGCGCCGTCCACATCGGACAGTTCGGCGTTCTGCGCGTTCGCGGTGGCGGCGGCGTGGTTCTTGGCCTCGCCGCGCACCGCTTGCACGCCCAGCGAACTGCCGGGCAGCCACAAGCCGTGCGTCGTGCCGATGAGGCGCAGCACTTCCCTTGCCGCGGTCGGCACCGCGCGGGCGCGCTGATCTTCCGCCATCGCGTCGATCTCGGCATCTGATGCGCCGCGCACCGATTCCGCGCGCAAACCGGCTTCGACCGCACCGGCGAAGATCGCGCGAACCAGTTCCGCGCCGTCGCCCGGAGACGCCGTCATCACATCAACCTTTCACCGGCGAGGTTGACGACCTCGACCCGGACATTCGGGAAAAGCTGCTTGTACTGCAGGATAACATCGGTGCAGGAGTCGCAGATCTGGTACTCGTTCGGAATCATGTCCCGCTTGGTCGACGGCAGGTCCA
Organism: Amycolatopsis sp. NPDC003676; assembly: GCF_053587275.1. NCBI lineage: Bacteria > Bacillati > Actinomycetota > Actinomycetes > Pseudonocardiales > Pseudonocardiaceae > Amycolatopsis > Amycolatopsis sp. NPDC003676. Next base: position 25,105 of record NZ_JBSFNS010000079.1, on the reverse strand, counting down.
CGACCATCCGCAGGTCGCCGCTGAGATCTTCGCGCGTGACCGGCGTGTAGGGCTTCCCTGCCTGGTGCGCGCGTTCCGCACCGCGCCGGTTGATTTCCTCGAGGGCGCCGTCCATTCGGTCCCGGGCTCGCGCCGTGTCGCCGCGAAGTCCTTCGCGGTACATGTTTTCGTGGTTGTTCTTGAGGTACGCCGCTTCCTCGCGCCGGGATTTCTCGATTTCCTTCTTGACGATGTCGTCGATTTCGCTGCGGTCGAGTCCGGAACGCGACGCGAAATTGTGCCGCACCATTTCTTCGAGCAGTTTCGGTTCCGAGTCGTGGGTGCGGCCGAACTTGCCCTCCGGGTCGGGCATGCCGAGTTCGGGCCGGTACGGAGCGGCGTCCTTGGTGCCGAACAACCGCTCGGACTTGGGCCACTCGGGGCCGTCCTTCGCCGGCGCCCAGTCGTGGGTCTTCCCGCTGAAACTGTAGAGATCGACAGTTTCGCCGTTCGCGTCGCGGAACCTCGCCGTGGTGAGGGCCCGTTCGTGCGGACGGCGTACGTCGTCGGTGAGCGGGTTGCGGTTGCCGTTCAGCTCTCGCACGTCGTCGAGGCCCTCGGCGCGGCGGTCGCGGTTCTCCTGCCGGAGATCGCGCACGTCCTGGTCCCGCTCTTCCTGGTTGAACGGCGGCTGCCCGCGGTCGGCGGCGCTGTCGGCATCGATGTCGTGCGGATCGTGGTGCTTGCCGTCCGGAGCGAAACCGTCGTCGCCGACGCGGTGTGCCGTGCCGTCGGGATGGTGCACCGACCATTCGCCGTCCGGCGGGATCCGGGGCCGCATCCGTCCGTCGGGGCCGATCTCGTAGTCGGAGGAGAAGACGTGGCCGTTCGAGTCGGTCCACGCCGGCTTGCTCGGCGCCATCACCTCGGTGTCGAGGTCGCGCGAGAGCCGGTGCGCGAAATCGTTCGAGCCCGCGTCGCAGCCGATCAGCCGGATCGGCCGGCCGTCGTAGTTTCCGTTGCGGCGCAGGATGTCGGCGAACTCTTCCGGCGTGTACAGCCGGTCGCCGATGCGGGCGTGCCCGTCCGCGGTGACGTGCACGTCCACCGTGTAGCGCCCGTCCGGGTCCGGCTGGACGCGGTGCGGCAGGTCGCCGAGTTCGGGGTCGCTGCGGTGGTACGAGCTGCCCGCCGGGGTGTCCTCGGCGTGCCGGTGGTTGACCTCGTCCGGCGACAGCGGCTCCTCGTGGTGCGGCGGGGTGCCGTCGTGGTCGGGGTTGTCGTGGTGGTTCGACCCGTCCGAGTCGGGGCGCTTCGGATCGTGGTGCTCCGGGTCGGCGTGGTCCGGCTTGGGCTCGGGCTTGTCGTTGCCCGGCTTGCTTTCAGCGTCCTCGTGCTGCCCCGGCTTCTTGTTCGGCTCGGTGTTCCCCGGCTTGTCGCCGTTCTTCGGCTTCCCGGACTCGTCGGCGTGCGGTTTGCCGTTCTGCGCCGGGGATTCTTTCCCGGTCCGTTGTGGACCGCTGGCTTCGCCGGGTTTGGCCGGCGCGTCGGTACGCGCACCGCCGCGGGCCACGGGCTCGGGGGAGCCGTCGGGACGCCGCGCGCCACCGCCTGCCTCCGAGCCGCGCTGGCCTCCTCCCGGACCGGTCGCGACCGCCGCCGCGGCCGGGGGTGCGGAGCCGTCGCCGGACCCGCGGTTCGCCGAGGAGGGCGATCCGCCGCCGGACGTCGGTGCGGGCTCCGAACGGCCGAGACCTGGCTCGGTACCGGGACGTTTGGGCTGCCCGGCTTCGCCGCCGTCGCCGGGGCGCTGCGGGCCGCCGCTCGACGAATCCGCCGGACGCTGCGGCGAAGAACCACCGCCGCCCTCCGAGGGCCGCTGCGGGGAGGAGTCGCCAGTGCGCTGTGGAGACGAACCGCCTTCGGAAGGCCGCTGCGGGGAGGAGTCGCCAGTGCGCTGCGGAGACGAACCGCCTTCCGAAGGTCGCGGCGAAGAACCGCCGTCACTGGGCCGCTGCGGCCCAGGCCCGGAACGATCCGGAGTACGGCTCGGCCCGCCACCGTCCGAAGGGCTCGGGCCACTGCTCGGCCGCCGACCCGAAGGACCGCCGTCCGGTACTCGGTTCGGCGCCACGTCGGGAGCGCGCGTCCCCGGCGTTCCGGTCCAGCCGCTGCCGCTGGGCCGGGGTGCCGGACTGCCGCCGCCGGCCGGGGCGCTGGTCGGGCTGCCGCCACCGCCCTGCTGCGGAATTCCGCCGCCCGCCGGACTCTGATTCGGCGAAGAACCGCCCCCGTCGTTCGAGCGGATGTGTTGCGGGGGAGCGGATTGCGGAGCAGGCGCGTCCGCGCGAGGCGGGGCGTACCCGCTCGCCGACGTCGAATCGCTGCTGCTCGAGTGATGCGGGCTCGGCTCGCTGCCGCCGGAATGCGTGCCGCCGCCCGATGACGACCCGCCGAAGTGTGGAGCGCTGCTGGAAGTACTCGGCGGCGCGCTGACCGAGGACGGCGCATCGCTGTGCGAAGAGCTTTGCGGCGAATAAGAACTGTCCGCGGGACTGTCTCCGCCGCCGCGAGACGTCGGGCTCGAATCACCGGCGAACGTCGACGGGCTGGAGTCGTGGTGGCTCCCGCCGGGACTGTCGGAACCACGCCGGGTCGACGACGTCGCAGTGTCGATTGTGGACGGTCCGGTGCCGTCCGGCGAAGAGGAATGCGAACCGCCCGGCGAAGACGGACTGTCGCTGCTCGGACTGTCGGATCCGTTGTTGCTGCCGGAATCGCCCGAGTGGTCGCCGGGCGCGTCGGAGCTGTCCGAGCTGTTGTGGCTGCTGTTCGGGCCGTCGCCGTCAGCACCGTCCGACCCGTTCGAGCGGCGCGACCCGGAGGGCGAACCGGGGTCCGCGTCGCCTTCGCCGGAGCCGCCGTGGTGACCGCCGCCGGAGCCGCCCGCACCGCCCCCGCCGCCCCCGCCGGAGCCGCCGCGGTGGAAGAAGCCGCCCGCCTTGATGTTCTTCGTGCTGATCACGTCGAGGCCGGTGACCTTGCCGGCCAGCTTGCCCAGCACCTTGATGATCTTCGTGAAAACCTCGGCGAGCTTGCCGAGCAGCGGCGAGACGCGGCGCATCGTCTCGCACAGCTTCGTCAGCAGTTCGCTGATCTTCTCGCCCCATTTGGAGATCGCCGTGACGGCCTGCGCGACCACCAGCGGCGTCCCGAACCCGAGCGAGAACACCTCCTCCATGACCCAGGAGATCAGCTTGCCCACCAGATCCGCGATGAGCTGCCGCACCAGTCCGCGCACGAAGGCGACGACCTGGCCCATGATCATCGTGACGGTGCCGATCGCGCTCGCGACCGTCGCCGCGCCGCCGATCGCGTCGACCGCCTCCGCCGCGGACTTCCGGTAGGCGTCCGCGCCGTCGCCCTTCCACTCCGCGGTGCCGGTCTTGACCGCGTTCTCGAGGTCTTTCTGCCGTTCCTGCAACGACTTCGCGACGTTGCCCCAGGTGTCGGCATAGGACTGGATCACCGGCGGGTTGCCCGCGACCGAGTCCAGCATGTCCTTCAGCGGCTGCACGTGCTCCATCAGGAACGACGCCACCGACGACATGAGGTAGCCGAACGGGTCGATCGCCGCGCCCGCGATCTCGCCGGCGAGGCTCGCCACGCCGAGGCCGCCGGAAACCCAGTCGCCGTCCGCGATTCCCTTGAACGCGTCGGTCGCCGATTCGGCGATGTTGATGCCGGTGGCGTAGCCGTAGTCGCCGTTGCCCTCGGTGAACGGCCCCGGTCCGTCGCCGTCCTTTTTGGACTGTACGACCAGCGGATTGGCGTCGGGCATCAGTCGCTCGCCTTCATCGAACCGGCGGCTTCGCCTTCGTAGCTGTCGTACGCCTTCGCCGCGTCGCGCACCTTCTGCGCCTGCGCGTCCATCGCCGTGACGGTGTTCTGCAGTGCGGTGATGCCGTAGTTCTCGACCGGGTCGAGCATCATCCGGAACGGCTGGCAGAGAATGCCGTACGCGTCGGTGGGCATGCTGACCTGGTTCGCGGCGTCGACAGCCTGCTTCAGCCCGTCCGCGATCCCGTCGAGCTGACGGGCGTGCGCCTCGAGATCGCCGCCGATCTCATAACCCCTGGGTGCCATGGTTTTTCTTCCCCTGGAACGGCTTGGACTCAGGACAGGATCGATCCGCCGAAGTCGTCGTCATCGTCCGACGAGCTCCGGCGGCGGCGTTGCTGTTGAGGCGGTGGCGGCGGGGCTGCCGGGCGCGGCGGCGCCGCGGGTGGCGTGGCGCCTGGTTCTTCGGCGTCCTCCGGCAGGAACCGGCGCACCCGGTCGGGTGCGGGCTGGCCCTCTTCCTCGGCCGGCGGCGCGGGAAACGTCCGCTGCGCGTCGGCCACCAGCGTTTCCGTGGTCTGGTCGCCGCCGACGGTTTCGGCCGCGGCCTGCTGCAACAGCTCCGGGATCCGGGCCTGCGCGCGCTGCACGAGCCGCATCACCTCGGCGGAGACGTCGGCCATCTTCTTGCCTGCCGCGGAGTCCGCGAGCACCAGGTTCTTCAGCAGACCCTTGGCGTCCACAGTGACCTCGACCGCACCGTCCTTCGATCGCTCGGTGACGGTTTGGCCTTGCATGCGCTCGGCCATCGCCTGATAGCGGGCAGCGGTCTGCTGGAGCTGCTTCGTCCAGCCCTCGACCATCTGCTCGCTGGCGTCGATGCTGTCGGGCATCGGGCCCCCTTCTCCACGGTGACTTCTCCAGAATGACGGACGCGCGACCCCGTCGGTTCCGCGCGGTTCCGAATTGTCCGCGCGACGCCGTTCCCCATGTGTTGATGACTACTGTACGCGAACTTCCGGTAGCGCGCCGTAATAAAAACCGGCCCGTCCGCGAAACACGCGGACGGGCCGGGGAAGGGAGGAAGCGGATCAGAGGTTGCCGCGGCGCTCCTGCTCCCGTTCGATGGCCTCGAACAGGGCCTTGAAGTTGCCCTTGCCGAAGCCGAGCGAACCGTGCCGCTCGATGAGCTCGTAGAACACGGTGGGCCGGTCGCCGATCGGCTTGGTGAAGACCTGCAGCAGGTAGCCGTCCTCGTCGCGGTCGACCAGGATCCGGTGCTCCTTCAGCGTTTCGATCGGCACGCGCACCTTGCCGATCCGGGCGCGCAGCTCGGGGTCGTCGTAGTACGAGTCCGGGGTGTCGAGGAATTCGACGCCCGCCTCGCGCATCGCGGTGATGGTGGCGATGATGTCGTTGGTGGCCAACGCGATGTGCTGGCAGCCCGCGCCCTCGTAGAACTCGAGGTACTCGTCGATCTGCGACTTCTTCTTCGCGATCGCGGGCTCGTTGAGCGGGAACTTGACCCGGTGGTTGCCGTTCGACACCACCTTGCTCATCAGCGCCGAGTAGTCGGTGGCGATGTCGTCGCCGACGAACTCCGCCATGTTCACGAAGCCCATGACGCGGTGGTACCAGTCGACCCAGTAGTCCATCTTGCCGAGTTCGACGTTGCCGACGCAGTGGTCGACCGCCTGGAACAGCCGCTTCGGCGCGCCCTCGGGCCGCTTGACGGTGCCCTCGCGCGGCTCGTAGCCGGGCAGGTAGACGCCGTTGTAGCGGGACCGGTCGATGAGGGTGTGCCGGGTCTCGCCGTAGGTCGCGATGGCGGCGCGGCGGATCGTGCCGTGCTCGTCGGAGACGTCGTGCGGCTCCTCGAGGATCGTCGCGCCCTCCTTGCGGGCGTGCTCGATGCACTTGTCGACGTCGGTGGTCTCCAGGGCGAGGTCGATCACGCCGTCGCCGTGGCGGCGGTGGTGGTCGAGCAGCGGGGAGTCCGGCTTCACGCCGCCGGTGATCACGAAGCGTCCGGAACCGGACTTGAGCACGAAGGCCTTGTGGTCGAGCTGTCCCGTCTCTGGACCGGAGTACGCGACCAGCTGCATGCCGAACGCGACCTGGTAGAACCACGCGGTCTGGGTCGCGTTGCCCGCGATGAACACCACCGCGTCGAGGGCCTTGACCGGGAACGGGTCGGTCGAGGCGTCGTGGTCCACCAGTCCGACGAGCTGGCGGAGCTGGTCATAGCTGACGTCGTCGAGTGCGCCGTGCGGATCCATCGTGGAGGTCATGCATTGAGCATGAGTTGCGCCCGGCAAGCTGCGCAATGGTTTCCGTTTCAGCTGGACAATGTGTTCAGCTTATCCTGGAGAAGCTCGGTCATCTTGGACAACCTGCGCAGGGAGAAAACCGGTGCTTGACTCGCTCGACGCGCGGCTGCTGCTGTTGCTCACCGACTCGCCGCGCCTCGGCGTGCTCGAATGCGCGCGCCGGCTCGGCGTCGCGCGCGGCACCGTGCAGGCGCGATTGGACCGCCTGACCGAACGCGGCATCCTCGGCGGCTTCCCGCCCGAACTCGATCTGGCCGCGATGGGATACAGCCTCACCGCGTTCGCCGTGCTGGAAATCGCGCAGGGCAAACGCGCCGGCGTCGCGGAGGCACTGGCTGCGATCGACGAAGTGTGCGAAGTGCACGCCACCACCGGACAAGGCGACCTCTTCGTACGCCTTGTCGCGCGCGACAACGACGATCTGCAACGCGTCATCGACGAAGTGGTTGGCGTGCCCGATGTTTTGCGTACGTCGACTTCGATCGCGTTGTCGACACCAGTGCCGCCGCGAGTGCGGCCGTTGCTCGAACGAACGGCTAGGACACGTACGTGAGATAGCGCTTCGCGGAGCGCTGTACGACGTTATGAGCGTCCGTACGCACAACGGCGTCCCACCACGCACCGTAGAGCGCGTCGAATGCGTACGGCTCCAACAGTTCCGCGGCGTGCCGTACGACGCTCGGCCGTTCCGGGATGAGGTTCGGGTAGCTGTACATGAAAGCGACGTGCGTACGGTCCGGGATGACCTGCACGATGTCGCCGGTCAGCAGCGCGCCGCGGCCTTCCTCGCCGGCCGGCCAGTGCATGACGGTGCCGCCGGGGAAGTGCACGCCGAGGTTGATCAGCTGGAGATCCGGCGAGACGTCGAGCGTCGTGCCGGTCCACAGCTGGATCGACGGGTCCGGACGGCCGATCCACTGCTGGTCGTTCTCGTGCAGGTAGACCGGGACGTCGAAGGCGTGCGCCCATTCGACCATCGTCGTGTAGTAGTGCGGATGGCTGATCGCGATGCCGGTGATGCCGCCGAGTTCGGTGATCTTGCCGATCAGCTCGTCGTCGAGGTAAGCGGAACAGTCCCAGAGGAAGTTGCCGCTCTCCGCGCGGACCAGCAGCGCGCGCTGGCCGATCGCGAACCGGGGATCCGAGCCGACGCCGATGAGGCCCGGCCCCTGCTCCTCGACGCGCGGTTTGAGGTCGGCGTCCGCGCGGAGCGCCGCCAGATCAGTCCACTGCTGCCCGCCCGGTGGGACGTATTGGCGCTCGTCCTCGCAGATCGGGCAGTCCGCGCGCGGGGCGGCGTATTGCGTCCCGCAGGTCAGGCAGAGCGGTCGGGTGTTCATCGGTGTCCTCCAGTGGTTTTGCTGAAAGACACGCTAGACCGCCGAACGCGCGCCGGGCCACGGAAATCCGGGCGGGCGCGCGTTCGGCGGAAACGAGTCAGGACTCGCTGTAGGGCACCGCCTTGACCAGGGTGACCTTCATGGTCTTGCCGTTCGGCAGCTCGTACTCGCGGGACTCGCCCTCCTTGGCGCCGAGCAGCGCCTTGCCGAGCGGCGATTCGGGGGAGTACACGTCGAGCGCGCCCTCGGCGCCCTCCTCGCGAGTGGCGAGCAGGAACTTCTCCTCCTCGTCGTCCCCGTCGTACTTGACGGTGAGCACCTTGCCGGGGCCGGCCGTGCCGTCGTCGTCCGGAGCCTCGCCGACCTTCGCGTTGCGCAGGAGTTCCTGCAGGTGCCGGATCCGGGCTTCGGCCTGGCCCTGCTCTTCGCGGGCCGCGTGGTAGCCGCCGTTCTCCTTGAGGTCGCCCTCTTCGCGGCTGTCGTTGATGCGGGCGGCGATGACCGGACGATTCTCGATCATTTCGTCGAGCTCGTGCTTGAGCCTGTCGTAGGCATCCTGGGTCAGCCAGGTCACCTTGGTGTCGCTCACGGTCACCATCTCCTCGTAGGGCCTGCCAGGCTTGGGTGTACAAGCCGGCCACCGCGTACGCACGCGGCTGAGATAAAGGAAAAACACGGCCCGTCGGGGGCCGTGCTGGTGTACGAGCGTATCACGGCAGGACAGGTCGACGCCGGTCCATTTCACGCCGCGCGGACGCTCGCCGCGCATTTCACTCCGTTGGCCGCTACGGGGTTGACAGATAGCGTGGTATGGAATACGAGCAGCCGAACACGTCTGAGGTCACCGGGGCTCCGATGCTCTTCACCACTGTGTTCACCCTGCTGTGGCCGGCCCCGGCGGGGACCAGCACCTCCCGGCGGCCGCTTTCCGCGCCGGATTTGTCGCGCACCCGGACGACGCACACGCCGGGCTTGCTGTCGTCGTCCCGCGTGACGTTGATGGTGACTTCCATCGCGTCGTTCGGCAGCTCTTTGAAGCCGATGCGCTCCGCCTCGATCGGGGTGCTGCCGAGATTGAGGTAGTAGATCCAGCCGATCGCGCCGCTCACGACCAGCGCGACGGCCACGAAAAGCCACCTCCGCCAGCGCTTCGACGGCTTGCCCTTGCCCGCGGTGCCGTACCGGTCCGCGGGCCGCGCCGGCACGGCGTCGCCCTCGGCGGTCACGGTCTCCCCGCTCTGCAAATCCGGGCCTCCGGTCAAACTTGTCGTACCCCTGGGGACAATAGGCAGTGCGGCCGGTCCGGGGCACCACCCTGGTCGAGTATCCGCGACCCGTTCCGGCGGCGCGGAGCCGGGGCGGTTTACCGCGGCGCAACCAGGTGTCACGGAATAACAGGACAGGAAAGGGCCGTTCGGACCATGGTGGGAGCCGACGAGCTGACAACAGAAGACCGCAAGCAGCGACTGCGCCTGATGGCGGTGCACGCCCATCCCGACGACGAGTCGAGCAAGGGCGCCGCCACCATGGCCAAATACGTCGCCGACGGGCACGAGGTCATGGTCGTGACCTGCACCGGGGGCGAGGCGGGCAGCGTGCTCAACCCGGCCATGGACCGGCCGGACGTGCTGGCGAACATGACCGAGATCCGCCGCGAAGAGATGGCGCGCGCGGCGAAGATCCTCGGCGTGAGCCACCGCTGGCTGGGTTTCATCGACTCCGGGCTGCCCGAGGGCGACCCGCTGCCGCCGGTGCCGGAGGGCTCGTTCGCGGTGATCCCGCTGGAGGAGTCCACCGAAGCCCTGGTGCGCGTGATCCGTGAGTTCCGCCCGCACGTCATCACGACGTACGACGAGAACGGCGGCTACCCGCACCCGGACCACATCCGCACGCACGAGGTGTCGATGGCGGCCTTCGACGCGGCGGGCGACCCGGAGCGCTTTCCGGAGGCGGGCGAGCCGTGGCAGCCGCTCAAGCTGTACTACATGCACGGGTTCTCCAAGGCCAGGATGGTGGCGTTCGACACCGCGCTCAAGGAGGCCGGGCTGGAGTCGCCGTACGAGGAGTGGCTCAAGTCCTGGGACCCGAACCGCGCCGACATCATGGAGCGGGTGACGACCCGGATCGAGTGCGGGGAATACTTCGAGGTGCGCGACGAGGCGCTGAAGGCGCACGCCACGCAGATCGACCCGACCAGCCGCTGGTTCGCCGTTCCGCTGGAGATCCAGCGCGAGGTGTGGCCCACTGAGGAGTACGAGCTGAATCGCTCCCTGGTGGACAGCACGCTGCCGGAGGACGATCTGTTCGCAGGCATCAAGGAGAAGGTGAGCCCATGAGTTTCGGTGTGCCGGCCGTCGCGGTCGTCCCGCTCACCGCGTCGGCGCTGGTGCTGGCCCAGCAGCCGGACAGCGGGGACAACGGCGGCCAGGGCGAGGACTTCGGCAAGTCCTCGCCGGTCGGCCTGCTGGTGCTGATCCTGTTCCTGGTCGCGGTCGTCTTCCTGGTCCGGTCGATGAGCAAGCACCTGAAGAAGGTGCCGCAGTCCTTCGACAAGGAAGAGGCCGGTTCGGAGACCGAGACGGCCGAGGCGGAGACGGCCGAAGAGGAGCCGGAGGCACCGGCGGCGGAGAAGAAGCCGGACGCGGCGGCGGCCAAGAAGAGCGACTGACCTCCTAGCGGCGGGCCGGAGCTACCCGGCCAGCCCGTCGCGGAGGGCGGCGATCTTGTCCGTGAGCAGGCTGTCCTCGCCGGGCAGCACCGTGATGTACCGGTTCGCCTCGGGCCCGGACACCTCGAACGCGACGCGGCCGTCGGTGAGGTCGAGGTAGCTCAGCGGCCCGGCTTCCGCGCGCCCTGGCCGGGCTGGTTCGCGCACGGCGACGGTTATCTCGCCGACGCCGAACCAGGTCTGCTGGAACAGCGCGTCGACCGCGCGGGCGGCGGCGCTGCGGTCGTCGGAGAGGTCCGCCTGGAAGTCCTCCTGGGGCAGGGAGAACGCGCTCAGCTGGGCCGGCCGGTACCGCGGCAGGCTCGCGACCAGCGCACCGGCCGGGGTGCGGGTTCCGTCGAGCACCTTCAGCCGTACCCGGTCGCCGGAGCACAACGCCTTCACCCCGGTCCGCCCCCGGACGGCGACCAGCACGCCGTAGCGAGTGTCCTGGTTTTCGACGTGGGCGACGTACTCGGTGTCGGCGCGGCCAAGCGCATAGAGCACGTCTTCGAAATCGTCGACGAACCGTCCGTGTTCGAGCAAGCCCAGCCAAGCCAGCTCTTCCCGAACGGCTTCGTCGAACCGCTCGGTGGTGAACCGGAGGCGCCCGGAGAACACCGGATGCGGCTCGTCGAACCCGGCGTCCCGGAGCGCGCCGAGGAGGGCGTCGAGGGACAGCTCGGTCGCGCGCACCGCTGACTCCTTACCGACGGTCTAGCGGGCCGGTCGGTCCCCGATCACCGGGGGTGTCGGCTTGAGGTCGCTCGTGCCGAATACGTCCGGATCGGTTTCCCGAAGGTAGGGCGGGGCGGTTTTCTCCTTGTCGGTTTCTCGGTTTTTGCCGGGTATCCCGCTGCCGACCAGGTTGCCGGGTTTTCCTGCTGTGCCTGGGTTTCCGGTGGTGCTGCCGCGCGTCGGCACCGATTCGACGGGTGCGCGGGCGCCGACTCGGTTTCCCTCGCCGAGCCCGCCCTCCGCGCTGCCGCCGGGTCCGGTGTCGACGCAGCCGCTGCCCAGTCCCTCGAATCCGTTGGGGCCGAGAGGGTTGATCGGCTGGCCCGACGGGCCGAATTGATATCCGGGCGGCAACGCGGGCGAGCTGAGGTGGTACGAGCTGATGCGAGTCGAGTCCGGCGGTCTGGTGGCTTCGGGCGGAACCGCCGAGGGCCTGCTTTCCGTCGCCTCCGGCCGGTGGCTGCCCGGGTGGCTCTCCGGCCGATCGCTGGCTGCCTCGGGCAGCGGCTCACGCGGTTTCGGAACTGAGCCGACGGGCTCCGGTGCCGGTCGTTTCACGTCCGAAGGCGGCTCGATGACGCCCCGATGGCGGCCGTCGGGCGGTTTGCCGCTCGGCTTGCCGGGTCTGGTGACCGGCTTCCGCGGGGTGCTGGCACTGGCGAGGTCGACGGACGCACCGGTGTCGCTCAGCTCCGCGTAGCGAGCCGGAATGTGATCGGAGTTCGTCGCGGTCGTCGCATGATAGCCGGTGTAGGCGTCGACGTTGTGCTGGGCGTCGGCCTGCCACTGGCCGAGTTTGCCGAAGTAGCCAGGCTTCCCGCTGAGCGAGTCGTACACGTCCTGCACGGTGAGTTCCGGCCGGTCGCCGACCGGTTTCACCGTGTTCTTGACGGTCTGAAAAGCGGACAGCTGGCCGTCCGCCGCGTTCTGGACGAACACGAGGTTTGTGCTGATGGCCGCGGCGGCGGCCATCAGCGGAGCAGCCGAGTTCGCGGCTTCCTCGGCGGTTGCTCCGTGCCACCCGGCCCGCACTTTCTCCGCGATACGGGCGATTTCGTCGACCCGCTCCAGCAGGCTTTGGCTAAGGCCCTCGGCGGCTTTCTGAGTCTCGCCCAGTGATTCGGGACCTTGCCCGCCGGTGACCTGCCGGTAGATTTCCGCCGGGGTCAATGATCGACCGGCCATCAGCGTCCTCCTCGCAGATTGCCGAGTGCTTGCTCAGCGACGCCGCGGGCGGATTCGCACGGATCCTTTTCGCCTTTGTGCGCTGGTGATTGGGAGATCGATACGTCGAGGGTTTCGCGGTCGCTGGTTCCCAGCGCGACGTTGCATTCGCCGAGCCTTGCCCGCAGATCGGCCGTGCCGTAGGCGACGACGGGGTACCCGTCGACCGGGGCGAGGGGCTGGAAGAACGGGTACGCGCCGCCTCTGGCGCGATAGACCGAGGTCAGGCCCAGCTTGTCGACGTTCGGGAACACGATCACGATCTGTGCCTGGGAGAACCAGCCGCAGCCAGGCCCGCCAGGGCCGTGCGGGTCCGGATTGATTCGGGCTCCGTCACCGAGCAAGCCGGAAATTTGCTGCGCGGTCAAGGAATCGCAGGGATTCTGTTTGAACCTGGTGATGTCGAGGGGGTTGTGGACTTTCGGCACGCCAGGGCCGGGCACCTGATCCGCCGAAGCGCTGCTCGGCGCCGGCCGATCTGTGCGCTCGGCCGGAACGGCTTGCCCAGGGGCGCTGCTCGAGCAGCCCGCGAAGGCGAACAGGGCCAAGGGGGTGAGCGCCAGCGCACGTCTCACAGGCTTCCCCCGGCCTGGTGTATTTCGGCCGAGTGCTTCTCCTCGGCGTCCGTGTACTTTTTGAGTGCCGCACGGAATTTGGCGGCCTGATCACGGCAGTACCGCTGGCATTGCTCCAGCGATCCTCGCAGGACCTCTCCGGAGCTTCGGAAAATGGCCGCGTTGTCCGTGCTGGAAAAATCCAGCCCGGGCGGCTGTGTTCGCGCGATAATGACCGCTCGGTCTTGATCGTTGCGGTATTTGTCGGCGAGGCTTTCGTAAAGTTTCGACAGTTCTTCAAGCGTCGCTCTGTCGTACGAATACCCGTCGCCCAGCAACGGCGCGACCGCCATCGTCTCGATCGACGGACCGCCATACCTCCCGGCCGGAGGCAGGTTGGACTGATGATTGTCGGCCACGATGTACGCCTCCCCTTGCGCAGACCGTCCCGGGTCCGCTGGGCCCAGGTGCTTTCGTCACCCTGTGGAGCCGGGTAGTTACTGTAGTCGCCGCGATTAAGCCTGTCTGCAAATGCGAACTGCAAATCGCAGCCGAGTTCGCTGTTTGCAGACCTGAGCAGGGCGACTGTCCCGCCGCCAACAGCAAGCATCACTCGAATGTCTTAACCGGCAGACAGCAGCAGAGGTCCGTCAGTGCCGTTCAGCCAGTTGCTCGTCGTAAAGACTTTCCGGCGGCAGATGTTTGCCGGCCGACCCGATCTCGCCGCTCCGGTGGCCCGGCTGCGGCTTGCTCTGCGTTCCGGTACAGCCGAGCGCCCAGTTGTGCGCGGTCGGCGGGTTTTCCACGAGGTACGAGCCGACGCCGCAGTTCCACAGCACCGAATTCGCGCCTGCCCAGCCCTGGCCGCTGCCCATCCACTGCCGGTCGGACAGTTGGAGATGTCCTGACGGCGGGCTCATCGTGAGGTCGTCGTAGAGAGTGCCGCTGGCCCAGCGCTGGTGCGGACCGGCGTCGAGGATGCGGGAGCCGGTGTTGGTCGCGGCGCAGCGGCTGACCACGTTGGGGCCGGGCACCCTCGCCTGCGTGACCCAGGCGTGCAGGTTGCTGCCGGTGACAGTGCATTGCCGCACCAGGGTTTCCTGGCCGCTGAGGGTGTAGGCGGCGGGCTGGTCGTGGATGTCCTGCGGGACGGACTCGTCGAGGGACGAGGTGCGCAGCAGGCTGACCCGGAGCGCGTTCTGGCCGATTCCGAAGGCGGAACCGAAATGGTCCGCGACCACGTCGTCGACCCAGCTGTCCTGCGCGGTGTCCACGGATACCAGCTGGGACTTGAAGAAACCGTCGTGATGCCAGGCGGGATCCTGCTCGAACTCGGCGCCGTCCGCGGACAGATGCGCGAGGCCGGAGCCGCTGATCCGGCCGGGATACGAGTAGCGAGTAACGGTGGCGTGGGTGTACTGGCTTTCCAGCGCGTTGGTCAGCGGCACGTCGAAACGGACGGTTTTGCCGTTGACGGCGGTGATTGTCCGGTCGAACTGCAGACCGGCGTTGGGCGTCCACTGCTTGCTCGGAGTGCCGTCCGGCCGCGGCGGGATCTTGTCCATGCCGATCGCGTGAATCCACGCCTGTTCCTGCGGCCGCTGCACGATGACGTGGTCGCCGACATGCAGCGACGAGGCATCGCTTACGTCAAGCTGATCCGCGCCGACCGGGACGTAGTTGCTGGTGACCGGGACCGCCGAACCGGCTGTGGTGCGCGAACCAGTTCCGGCGATGGTGACCAGCGTGTGCAGTTTGCCCGCCGCGACCAGCTTGGTCCCGTTCGCTCCGCTGCCCGCGCCGCGCAGTTCGACGTTGCTGGCGCTGATCTGCAGAGTTCCGTCGAGCCGGTAGCCGCCAGCTGTCAGCAGGACCGCGCCCGGCTTGCCGCTGTTCGCGACCTGGTTGATGGCCTGCTGAATACGCGCGGTGTCGTCGCCGGACGACTGCGGCCCGATGGTCGCCGCGACCGGCAGTTCAGGCGGCTGAGCGTCGCCATTGCGGTAGCCGACGCGGGAGAAGTCGGGGATCCGGTTGCCCTGCGCGTCGGTGCCGTAGGCGAGGCGGCCGTTGGCGAAGGTGATCCAGTTCGGCGCCGCTGATGCCGCATGGACACTGCAACCGGACAAACCAAGACATCCGATGAATGCGATCGCGGCGACGGGGAGTATCGAGCCTGCGCGAGGGAATCGCTTCATGGGAGCGGACTCTAGCGATCTTCGTGCCGCGCGACAAAGGCCGATCGTCGTATTCATCGGACTTCTCCGCGAATGCTCGGTTCTTCAACCGGCAATCTCCCGAAGGGCGCGAACGTGGCTGTTCCACGCTTTTCGGCCCTGCGGCGTCAGCGAAAGGCAGGTGCGCGGCCGTTTGCCGACGAAGATTTTGCGCACCGCGACGTACCCCGCCGCTTCGAGTCTCGAGATCTGCTTGGACAGCACTGAATCGGAGATTTCCACCGCGTCCCGGACCGATGCGAAATCGGCTTCGTCGACCGCCGCGAGGCTCGCGGTGATGGAGAACCGGACCGGCGAGTGGATCACCGGGTCGAGCGCCAGCCTGGGGTGACTCATCGGCGGCCGCGTGTTTCGAACCCGGCAGCCAGCACGAACGGGATCGCGCTGAACAGCGCGGCGGGCACCCACCAGGCCGGGTTTCCGGCGAAGCTGACCTGCCCGAGCGGGACCGCGATCGCGATGACCAAACCGACGCTCGCGCCGAGGATCGCGTACCGCGCACGCTGGTGACGGCCGACCACCGGACGGGTCGCGGAGTAAATGATGAACACGAAAAGCGGCGCCAGGCTGCCCGGCATGAGCAGCATCCCCACGCTCGCGAGACCGCCGGTCAGCAGGATGGCCGCTTCGAGCGCGCCGAGCGCCAGCAACGCTTTCGGATGCCACCGGCCTTGCGCGAGCAGCTTCGACGACGCTGATTCAGCAGTGCGCAACGCCTGCTCGGCTGCGGTTCTGTCCACGGCGAGCCCCCTGTCCAGTACCTGCCAAAGTAGCAGGTACTTTCCAAGTTGGAAACTATGGTTACCGCGGGGACGGGACCGGTCTCCGGCGGCATGAGGCACACTCGGCACCATGTCGAACCGCCTCGCCGACGCGACGTCCCCGTACCTCCTGCAGCACGCCGGGAACCCGGTCGATTGGTGGGAATGGGGACCGGAAGCGCTGGCCGAGGCGCGCCGGCGCGGGGTGCCGATTCTGCTGTCCGTCGGGTACGCCGCCTGCCATTGGTGCCACGTCATGGCGCACGAGTCCTTCGAACACGAAGGCACCGCGACGCTGATGAACGCGCATTTCGTCAACATCAAGGTCGACCGCGAGGAGCGGCCGGACATCGACGCCGTCTACATGGCCGCCACGCAGGCCATGACCGGCCAGGGCGGCTGGCCGATGACCTGCTTTCTTACGCCCGAGGGAGAGCCATTCCATTGCGGCACTTACTATCCGCCCGCGCCGCGGCCCGGGATTCCGTCGTTCACGCAGCTGCTGGTCGCGGTCGCGGAGGCGTGGGAGGAGCGGCCAGACGACCTGCGTGAGGGCGCGAAACAGATCGTCGGGCACCTTGCCGAGCAGAGCGGTCCGCTGAAGGAATCGGCTGTCGACGCCGACGCTTTAGCCCAGGCAGTGGCGAAACTCGCGCAGGAAGCAGACTCGGCGCACGGCGGTTTCGGTGGTGCGCCGAAGTTTCCGCCGTCCATGGTGCTGGAGTTTCTGGTGCGCCACCACGAGCGCACGGGCTCGGCGGAGGCCCTGGCGCTCGCCGAGTCGGCGGCGGACGCGATGGCTCGCGGCGGCATCCACGACCAGCTGGGCGGAGGGTTCGCGCGCTACTCCGTGGACGCGGAGTGGATCGTTCCCCACTTCGAGAAAATGTTGTATGACAACGCGTTGCTACTTCGAGTGTACGCGCATCTCGCGCGCCGTGGTTCGGCGTCGGCGCGTCGGGTAGCGGAGGGGATCGTCCGGTTTCTCGAGCACGATCTCCTTACGCCGCAAGGAGGTTTCGCGGCGTCGCTCGACGCGGACACCGAAGGCGTCGAGGGATTGACCTACGTGTGGACTCCCGCGCAGCTCAACGAGGTGCTCGGCGAGGACGGCCCGTGGGCGGCTGAACTCTTCAGCGTCACCGAAGAGGGCACGTTTGAAGAAGGCGCGTCGACCCTTCAACTGCGCACAGATCCAGAAGACTTCGACCGATTCGAGCGCGTCTGCCAAGCGTTGCTCGAAGCACGGGCAGAGCGTCCGCAACCGGGCCGGGACGACAAGGTAGTCGCCGCGTGGAACGGTCTCGCCATTTCCGCGCTGGCAGAAGCGGGCGTCGCGCTAGAGCGTCCACAATGGATCGAGCTGGCTCGCAACGCGGCCTCGCTGCTGCTGGACCTGCACCTCGTGGACGGACGGCTCCGCCGCAGCTCGCGGGACGGCGCGGTCGGGACCCCAGTCGGTGTGCTGGAGGACTACGCCTGCCTCGCCGACGGTCTTCTCGCCCTCCACCAGGCCACCGGCGAACCTCGCTGGCTCACCGAAGCGACCCGGCTGCTCGACGTCGCACTGGCGCATTTCGCGTCGGACTCCGCGCCGGGCGCGTATCACGACACCGCCGACGACGCGGAAGTCCTGGTGCAGCGTCCGTCCGATCCGACGGACAACGCGAGCCCGTCCGGTGCCTCGGCGTTGGCTGGCGCGCTGCTCACCGCGTCCGCGCTGGCCGGGCCGGACCAGGCGGCGCGCTACCGCGATGCTGCTGAACTCGCGTTGCGTCGCGTCGGACTGCTCGCCGCGCGGGTGCCGCGTTTCGCCGGGCATTGGTTGTCCGTGGCGGAGGCGGCGCAGTCCGGACCGGTGCAGGTCGCGGTCGTCGGTGCGGACCGTGCGGCGCTGGTTACCGCCGCCGCGCAGCACATCCACGGCGGCGGCATCGTGCTCGGCGGCGAGCCGGACGCGTCCGGTGTCCCGCTGCTGGCCGACCGGCCGCTGGTCGACGGCGAAGCAGCGGCTTACGTCTGCCGCGGCTACGTCTGCGAACGCCCGGTGACCGCGGCGGACCAGCTCATCGCCCAGCTCTGACGAATTCCGCCCCTGGTGAACGCGGTACCTACCTCGGTGGAATCAGCGTAGCTTCAGTAGTGACGTAATCATGTAATCAAGGATGGTGGACGTCATGGGGCGAGGTTGGAAAGGCCGGGGCTGGCAGCAGGCCGAGGCACCGTCGGCGGACGACGCGGCGGCGTGGTTCGGCGGACGGCTCCCGGACGGCTGGTTCACCGGCGATCCGGAAATCACCGTGGACCGGGAAGAGATCCTGATCGTGGGCGAACTGCCCGCGCTGACCGGCGAGTACGCCGACGACGCGGCCCGCGCGGCCGCGGAGGACGGGCGGATCAGCCGGTTCCGTGAGGAAACTCGCGACGAGCGCATCGAAATCGCCCGGCAGGCCGAGCATCGCTACCAGCGCAAGGTGGCGTGGGGCGCGAAGCTGGGCGGTACGACGGTGCACTTCACGACGCTGTCGGTGCCGGTGATGACCCGGCTGCGGCAACCCGAACGGCTGGTCCTCGACACGCTCGTGGACGCCGGCGTCGCGCGGTCGAGGTCCGAGGCGCTGGCCTGGGCGGTGCGGCTGGTCGGCGAGCACGCGGATACCTGGCTGACCGAGTTGCGCGAGGCGATGACCAAGGTCGACGACCTGCGGTCGAAGGGGCCTGACCTGGGCTGAGCTGCGGGACTTCCTCCGCTGCGGCAGGCTGGTGGCAGCCTGCTGTATCGGAGGAACTCGTGGACGTCCCTGCTGTGCCTGAGAAAGTGGACCCGGACGCGTTGACCGCAGTCCTCGATGGACGCTGGGCCGGGCTGAAGCGCGACGTGCGCGCGCAGATGAGCACGGAGAAGTTCCGGGACACGATCGGTCTCGACGTGGAGGCGCACCGCGTCCAGGTGCTGGACCAGCTGCGGAAACTCGCTGAAACGGACCGCCCCGCGCTCGGCTTCGACGCCGCGTACGGCGGCTTGAGCGACGTCGGCGGTTCGGTGATGTCGTTCGAGATGCTCGGCTACGGCGACCTGTCGCTGATGGTCAAGGCCGGCGTCCAATGGGGCCTGTTCGGCGGTGCGGTGCAGCTGCTCGGCACCGCGGCGCACCACGAAAAGTACTTGCGCCGCATCATGAATCTGGACCTGCTCGGCTGCTTCGCGATGACCGAACACGGCCACGGTTCGGACGTCCAGCACCTGCACACCACCGCGACTTACGACCCTTCGACGCACGAATTCGTCGTGCACAGCCCAGATCCCGGCGCCACCAAGGAATACATCGGCAACGCCGCCCGCGACGGCCAACTCGCGGTGGTCTTCGCGCAACTGATCACCGGCGGCGAATCCCGTGGCGTACACGCGTTCCTGGTCCCGATCCGCGACGATTCCGGTGCTCCGGCTCCCGGCGTCACCATCGCCGACTGTGGCGTAAAAGCAGGATTGAACGGCGTCGACAATGGACGGTTGACCTTCGATCAGGTCCGGGTGCCAAGGGAAGCGCTGCTGAACCGCTTCGGCGATGTAGCCGAGGACGGCATCTACACGAGCCCCATCGAAAGCGACGGCCGCCGGTTTTTCACGATGCTGGGCACGCTCATCCGCGGCCGCGTGAGCGTCGGCGGAAGTGCCGGATGCGCCACCCAACGCGCCCTGACCCTGGCAATCCGCTACGGCGACCAGCGTCGGCAGTTCCAGCGCCCGGACGGTGACGAGGTCGTCATCCTCGATTACCTGGGCCACCAACGGAAACTGCTACCAGCCTTGGCGAAGACCTACGCTCTGCACTTCGCGCAGGAGGAGCTGGTCGCCGCCCTGCACGACATTGCATCCGATGCGCCGGAAGAAGAACAGCGCGAACTGGAATCCCGAGCCGCTGGCCTGAAGGCTGCGAACACCTGGCACGCGACCGCGGCCATCCAAACGGCCCGCGAAGCCTGCGGCGGCAGTGGTTACCTCGCGGAGAACCTGCTGGCCGGTTTGAAGGCTGACACGGACGTCTTCACCACCTTCGAAGGCGACAACACCGTGCTGTTACAGCTGGTCGCGAAGGGCTTGTTGACGCAGTACAAGGAACACTTCGAGGACCTCAGCCCGCTGTCGACTGCCCGGTTCGTCGCTGAGCAGCTGGTGGACACAGTCAAGGAACGCTCGGCCGCATGGAAGTTCCTGGAGCGCCTTACGGAGTCTGACGACGCTTCGGTGCTCTTCGATCGTGAGTGGCAGCAGCGTCTCTTTGAGGATCGTGAAGAGCATGTGTTGAGTGGTGTGGCCAACCGCCTCCGCGGGGCTGGTTCGGATCCCTTCGGCGTCTTCAACTCCGTACAGGATCATGTGCTGCTTGCTGGCCGCGTACACGTGGACCGCTTGATTCTCGACGCCTTCGCTCGCGCTGTCTCCAGCTGCAGTGACCCGGATGCGGCTATGCTTCTTTCGCGGCTCTGCGACCTGTACGCACTGTCGACGATCGAGGCAGACCGCGCCTGGTTCCTGGAGCACGGCCGCATCTCAGCAAGCCGTTCCAAGGCGGTGACTGCGGCGGTTAATGCGCTGTGCGGGGCGCTGCGGCCGCATGCGCGGACGTTGGTGGATGGGTTCGGGGTTCCGGAACAGTTCTTGGACGCGCCGATGCTGAACGGCTGAGTCAGCTTCGGTTTGCGGTGTGGACTGCTCTACCCGCCGAGCAGACGGGACTTCTGCATGGCGAATTCCTCGTCAGTAAGGATTCCGCGCTCGCGGAGCTCGGCGAGCTTTTCAAGGTCAGCAGCGAGGCTGCTGGTGGCGGAAGCCGGTGTATCGGACGGTTCTGTTGTCGGGGCCGCGACAGCCGGTTCACTTGACGCGGGTGCCTGTTGACTCGGATGACTGCCAAGGACCAGCTCTGTGAGAAGGTCCTTGATCGGCCCCGCTTCGTTGTGGCCTACCCGGAAATCAATGGTGTTTCCGCTGGTAACGACCTTGACAGCGGTAAAACGCAAGCCATCGCGTTTGGTCGTGACACTGGAGACGTTCTTGATCGGGATCATCTCGGTGCCGGCCCTGCCGGAGCGGACGCCGGTCGCGAGCAGTGACACGCCCGAGGTGAGAAGGCCAGCGGTGAGCTTGCCGCCGCTGACGCCGCGAGGACGTTCCCATTCAACGCGATCGGGAAAGATCTGCACCGTGGCGTTCTTGCCCGCGATATGGCTCTTGAACTGCAACAACAGTACGTCGCTGGTCATCGGCACTCAGTCCTCCCGGGAGTGGTGAACTGAGTCCTACTGTCGCTTCCCGTGTCCGATCTGTCCACCATGCGGCGACAAGCCTGTCACGGCACGGAGAAGGGCAATTGCCGGGACCCCGGCTAGGAGTACATCGCCAACCAAATCGCGATGTAATGCGACACCGCGGCCAACACCGTGCACGCGTGGAAGAACTCGTGGTACCCAAACGTCTCCGGCCAGTGATTAGGCCACTTGACCGCGTAAAAAACCGCCCCGACCGTATAAAACAGACCACCCACGCAAAGCAGCACCAAAGCCGCGACCCCGGCATGGCTCAGCAGCTCCGGCAGGACGAACACCGCGACCCACCCCAGCGCGATGTAGATCGGCACCCCTAGCCAACGCGGCGCGTGCGGCCACAGCATCTTCATCGCCACCCCGAGCACCGCACCGCCCCAGACGATGGCCAGGACGATGTATCCGGTCGGCTTCGACATGGCCAGCAGGGTGAACGGCGTGTACGTGCCGGCGATGAAGAGGAAGATCATCGAGTGGTCGGCGCGCTTCATCCACTTGTACGCGCGCGGGCTCCACAGCCTGCGGTGATACAGCGCGCTCACGCCGAACACGCCCAGCACGGTGAGGCCGTAGATGGACGTCGCCAGCGCGGCTACCGGGGAAACCGTCGCCGCGGCGAGGCTGATCAGCGTGGCGGCTCCGGCGACCGCGCCGAAGAACGACCAGAAGTGGATATGGCCGCGCAGCCGGGGGCGAGTGTCCTCGGGGACGGGTGGGGGCTCGGTCTTCACGCTCACGCCCCAAGGTTACGGGGCCGTAGGTTTTTCGCCAGCCCCCGTGGCGCGTCACACCCTTGCTCCAGGGGTGCGTACGCTCGGGCGACGTGAGCCTCCGGTCCTTCATGTCCGACGTCGTCTACAGCGTCTACAGCCGCCGACTGATCCAGCAGTCGGCGGGCCGACATCCCCGGCATATCGCGATCATGCTCGACGGCAATCGCCGCTGGGCTCGCGAGGCCGGGTTCGCCGACGTGGCCG
This sequence comes from Amycolatopsis sp. NPDC003676, assembly GCF_053587275.1. Taxonomy (NCBI): domain Bacteria; kingdom Bacillati; phylum Actinomycetota; class Actinomycetes; order Pseudonocardiales; family Pseudonocardiaceae; genus Amycolatopsis; species Amycolatopsis sp. NPDC003676. The sequence goes on along the minus strand of NZ_JBSFNS010000079.1, from coordinate 3,093 downwards.
ACGGGCATCGCGCCGGGGCCAAGAAGATCGCCGACTTCCTCAGCTGGTGCCAGGAGGCCGAGGTCGAGGTCGTGACGATGTGGCTGCTCTCGACCGACAACCTCAACCGCGATCCGGACGAGCTCACGCCGCTGCTGAAAATCATCACCGACGTCACCGACGAACTCGCCGGGGCCGAGGCGCCGTGGCGGCTGCGCATCGTCGGCGCGCTCGACCTGCTGCCGATCGAGGTGGCGCAGAAGCTCACCGCCGCCGCGGCGCGGACCGAGAACCACTCGGGCATGGAGGTGAACATCGCGGTCGGCTACGGCGGACGGCAGGAGATCGCCGACGCCGTCCGCAAGCTTCTGCTGCAGCACGCCGACGAGGGCACTTCGATTCGCGAACTCGCGAAAATCCTCGATGTCGACCACATCTCGGAACATCTGTACACATCCGGCCAGCCGGATCCGGAGCTGATTATCCGAACGTCCGGTGAACAGCGGCTTTCCGGATTTCTGCTCTGGCAGTCCGCGCATTCGGAATTCTGGTTCACCGAGGCTTACTGGCCGGCATTCCGGCGCGTCGATTTTCTCCGTGCGATGCGCGACTACGCCTGGCGGCATCGCCGGTTCGGAGTCTGAGCGGCGAACCGGCCCGGCGGACCCACCCAGCCGGGCCGGTCGACCCGGCCGCGAACGCCGCGAAGGCCCCGGAGCCGGGCTCCGGGGCCTTCGCGCAAGACGGCTCAGCCGTGGTGGTGCTCCATCGAGTGGGCCACCAGCGCCGGGGTCAGCGCGACGCCGGTGTAGGCGCCGGCGACCAGCGAAGCGGCGCCGTAGCCGAGCGCGCCGCCGCCCTCGATGAAGGTGGCGTAGGCGTCGCCGAACGTCGGGTCCGGAGCGCCCTGGGTCGCGGCCGGGGAGGCGAACGCCGTCCCGCCGATCATCATCAGACCCGCGGCGGCACCGGCGACAATTCCAGCCTTCTTCAGCACTTCGCACACTCCTAGGTAGAGATACTGGGATTCGGGGCACCGGAGTGTTCCGGTGGTGTGTCCCGCAGTAAGGAAATTACCCCCGAATGGCCTCTAGCGAATGGTGCGTACGCCCATTGTGTGAGCGCTTGAAGGCCCAGTTCACTCGGTCCGGTTCAGTGTCCAGGACGCGAAATGCATTCCGGTCTTGCCCGTGGTACAAGGCCCTTTACCTGGGAATTGCCTGCACTCGGTGATTAATTTTCCATGATCAGCCGTCTGTGCGACCCCCTGATCGCCGGACCCGGTGACGCTGAGTGAGCACTGTGGACACTCTGTTTCGGGCGACCGACGGTGGGATGACGAATCGGCGAATCACCTGTGTGGCTGCCTGCACGACGGGGCGGACGTAGGTACCTTCCGGGATAGAGGGCTCGCGTTCCGTGCGGGTCCTCGCGGGAGGCCCTGGTCGTGGCGTTGATCGAGGGGGCGGCTCAGCCGCCCACGAGATGCACGAGGGGGCCGGCACCCGGCCCTCGTGGCCGTGCCGCCTGACGCAGCCAGCGTCAGGGAGTGCGGACCCAGCCAGGGAGGTGCCCGGCCCAGCGAGTGCGGGCGTGGGGTGCACACGCCCTCGAGGGAGATGCCGTCGTGACTGCGCAGCGTTCACCCCGCAAGGCCTCAGGCCGTTCTTCGACCGGTGCTTCGGCGCCGGAGAAAGCCTCGATCTCGCCCGAATCCCCACGCATCACTTATGTGCTCGACACGTCGGTGCTGCTCTCTGACCCGTGGGCGGTCACCCGGTTCGCCGAACACGCGGTGGTGCTCCCGCTGGTCGTCATCAGCGAACTGGAGGCCAAGCGCCACCACTCCGAACTGGGCTGGTTCGCCAGGGAATCCCTCCGGCTGCTGGACGATCTCCGGCTCAAGCACGGCAGGCTCGACGCCCCGATCCCGATCGGCGAGGCGGGCGGCACCCTGCAGGTGGAGCTGAACCACACCGATCCGTCCGTCCTCCCGGTGGGCTTCCGCACCGACTCGAACGACCACCGCATCCTCGCGTGCGCGCTCAACCTCGCGACGGAGCAGCCGGCGGTCACCCTGGTGACGAAGGACATCCCGCTGCGGGTCAAGGCGGGCGCCGTCGGGCTCACCGCGGACGAGTACCGGGCGCAGGAGGTGACGCCGTCGGGCTGGACGGGCATGGCGGACGTGGACGCTCCCCAGGAGCTGATCGACGCGCTCTTCTCGGGCGGTTCGGCGGATCCGGCGGAGTTCGGGCTCGGCGAGGTGGGCGAACTGCCCTGCCACACCGGGCTGCGGCTGCTCGCGGGCAGCTCCAGCGCGCTCGGCCGGGTCACGGCGGACAAGCGGGTGCGGCTGGTGCGCGGCGACCGCGAGGCGTTCGGACTGCACGGCCGCTCGGCGGAACAGCGCGTGGCGCTCGACCTGCTGCTGGACTCCGATGTCGGCATCGTCTCGCTCGGCGGTCGCGCGGGCACCGGCAAGTCGGCGCTGGCGCTGTGCGCGGGCCTGGAGGCGGTGATGGAACGCCAGCAGCACCGCAAGGTCGTGGTGTTCCGCCCGGTCTACGCGGTCGGCGGCCAGGATCTCGGCTATCTGCCCGGGTCCGAGAGCGAGAAGATGCAGCCGTGGGCACAAGCGGTGTTCGACACGCTCGGCGCGCTGGTCAGCCAGGACGTGCTGGACGAGGTGTTCGACCGCGGCATGCTCGAAGTGCTGCCGCTGACGCACATCCGGGGCCGCTCGCTGCACGACACCTTCGTGATCGTGGACGAGGCGCAATCGCTGGAACGCAACGTGCTGCTGACCGTGCTTTCGCGGCTCGGCTCGGCGTCGCGGGTGGTGCTCACGCACGACGTGGCCCAGCGCGACAACCTGCGGGTCGGACGGCACGACGGCGTCTCGGCGGTGATCGAGAAGCTGAAGGGGCACCCGCTGTTCGCGCACGTGACCCTGACCCGGTCGGAGCGCTCGCCGATCGCGGCGCTGGTGACCGAGATGCTGGAGGACCACGGCTGATCTGGTCGTGAGTGGCAATCACGGTTCTAACCGTGATTGCGACTAACCATGCCCACAAACACCCCCCAAGCAGCGGGGGTCCCGCGGCGCAATAA
>NZ_JBSFNS010000078.1:0-41326 GCF_053587275.1 Amycolatopsis sp. NPDC003676 | reverse complement strand
GCGCCCGGCGATAGCCCCGCCAGTCGTCTGTGAGGGGAACCCTGAGGGAACCTGATTCCCTCAGGGTTCCCCTCACAGACCGTCATGTCCCGATCCGGTTCCCGATCCACCGCCCGATCTCGATCAGCACCACTCCCGCCGCGGCACAGCACACCGCCGTCAGCGTGTAGCCGGTATTGCTCGGGTCGAGTTCGAAAGTCTCGCGCGTCCACGGCAGCAGGAACATGAGCGCTGAAACCACCGCCATCGTCGCCACCAGCGCGGCTTTCCACCAGGTGTAGGGCCGCGCTACGACCGCCAGCACCCACAATGCCAGCGCCATCAACGTCATCAGCGCCGTGGTGCTCGCCTGGACCTGCGCGGCATGGGTGGTCGCGTTGCCAGGATGGACCAGGATGTACGCGACGAACGACGCGGCCCCGATCACCACCCCGGCCGGGATCGCCATTCGCAGCACTCGGCCGACGAATCCGCTGCGCGCGCGGTCGTTGTTGGGCGCGAGTGACAGCACGAAGGCGGGCAGGCCGATGGTGAACCAGCCGACGATCGTCACGTGCCGGGGCAGGAACGGGTACGGCATCGCGTCCTGGCCGATCAGCCCGGGCACGCCGACGATCAGCGCCAGCAGCACCGAGTACACCGTCTTGGTGAGGAACAGGTTCGCGACTCGTTCGATGTTGCCGATCACCCGGCGGCCTTCGCCGACGACGTACGGCAGGGTCGCGAAAGCGTTGTCCAGCAACACGATCTGCGCGACCGACCGGGTCGCCGGGCTGCCCGCGCCCATCGCGACGCCGACGTCCGAGTCCTTCAAAGCGAGGACGTCGTTGACGCCGTCGCCGGTCATCGCGACGGTGTGTCCGCGAGCCTGCAGCGCCGCGACCATCGATCGCTTCTGCGCGGGCGTCGCGCGGCCGAACACCGCGGTGCCTTCCAGTTCCTCGGCCAGCTTGCCGGGGTCTTCGGACAGCGTCCGCGCGTCGACCGGGGCCTCGCCGCCGGGCAGCGCCAGCGCGCGGGCCACACCGCCGACCGACACCGCGTTGTCGCCCGAAATCAGTTTCACCGCAACGCCTTGGGCGGCGAAATAGTCGAGCGTCTCGCGGGCGTCGCCGCGGATTTTCTGTTCCAGCACGGCCAGCGCCACCGGCGTGACCTTGCCCGGCCCGTCCGGCGCGTCGACGGCGTTCGCGGCCCGGCCCAGCAGCAGCACCCGCAGGCCCTGCGCGCCGATCCGTTCGGCTTCCGCGCGTTCCTCCGACTCGGCGGGCAGCAGCACGTCCGGCGCGCCGAGCACCCAGTCGCCGTGTTCGCCGAACGCCGCGCCGCTCCACTTCCGCGCCGACGAGAAGGGCACCACGGCGGTCGGCGTCCAGTCCGGCGCGGCCGGACAGCCCTCGGCGATCGCGACCAGGCTGGCGTTCGGGCGCGGGTCGGCGGCGGCGAGCGCGGCCAGCACCGTCTCCGGCGCCTCGCCCTCCTCGTGCAACCGCCGCAGCTCGGACAGCCGCATGGTGTTCTCGGTGAGCGTGCCGGTCTTGTCCGCGCACACGACGTCCACGCGAGCCAGCCCCTCGATCGCGGGCAGCTCGTTGACCAGGCATTGCCTGCGGCCCAGCCGGATCACGCCGACCGCGAACGCAACCGAGGTCAGCAGGATCAGGCCCTCCGGCACCATCGGGACGAGTGCCGCGACCATCCCGCGCAGCGCGTCGGGCAGCTTCTGCGAACCGGAAAGCTGGTTGTAGATCGACAGCGCGCCGGCCGGGACCAGCAGGTACGTGATGACCTTCAGGATCTTGTTGATCCCGTTCCGCAGCTCCGAATCGACCAGCGTGAACCGGCCCGCCTCCTCGGCCAGCTTCGCCGCGTACGCCTCCGATCCGACCTTCGTCGCCCGGTACGCCCCGTTCCCGGCCACCACGAAACTGCCGGACATGATCGGGTCGCCCGCGCGCTTCACCACCGGGTCCGATTCGCCGGTGAGCAGCGATTCGTCGACCTCGAGCGCGTCCGCGGACAGCACCTCGCCGTCGACCACCACCTGGTCGCCCGCGCCGATCTCGAGCACGTCGTCGGCGACGACCTCTTCCGGGGCCAGCTCGCTGCTCGTCCCGTCGCGGCGCACGCGCGGGCGCACCTGGCCGACGATCGCGAGCCGGTCCAGCGTCCGCTTGGCGCGCAGCTCCTGCACGATGCCGACGACGCTGTTCGCCACGATCACCCCGGCGAACAGCCCGTCCAGCAGGTAGCCGGTGGAGAAGATGATCACCGCGAGCACCGCGAAGATCGCGTTGATCCGGGTGAAGACATTCGACCGGACGATCTCCCACGCGCTGCGGCTCGTGCGCGAAGGCACGTCGTTGGTCCGTCCCGCGGCGACCCGCTCGGCCACCTCGGCCGCGGTCAGCCCGCGCGTGCTGTCCTGCGTGAGCAGGCCGTCTTCCCCTGGCATGGACTCGACCTTACGCAGTTTCCGGGCAAACCCGTCGCGCCGCCGCCCCGGACGGGTCCGCCCGTTCGGGTGACGCGGCGCAGGTCACCGGCCGAGGCGGGACGCGCGGACCTCCCGGGTTTCGATCAGATCGAGGTGCACTTCACGGCGCGCGAACCGCCATTCTCCGGTGGTCTTGGCGTAGCGGTCGAGGTAGTGCAGATGCCACACCGCGTCGGCGAAGCGTCCGTCGCGCGGGGTCACATGGTGGGCGACGCAGGTGATCCGTCCGCGCGCGATCGCGGGATCGCCGCCGGGGTCAAAGACAACGCCGGTAATGCCATGCGCGGTCAGCGGCACGTCGTCCAGCACGGACAAGGCCGCAGCGACGGCTTCCGGACCGCGATGCTCGTGGGCCGGGCCGAACTCGCGAGGCGGATCAGGCAGCACGAGCACCCCGTCGTCGCCGAACAGCCGGGCGACCCCGGCGAAATCGCGCTGGTCGACACGGGCGGCGTAACGGTGCACGAGATCGTGCAGCGCGGCCCATTCCTCGACGGGGATCACCAGTCCCGCCAAGGGCAGATCGTCCGAACCGGTCCGGAAAGCAGCGTCCGCTCGGCCTCGGGATGCGGCGCGGGCTCCCAGCGGCGTTCCCGCTCGGCGATTTCGCGGCTCACCTCGACCGGGTCCTCGTCCAGGTACAACAGCCGGACTCGCAGCGAACCCGGCGCGCGTTCCTCCACGGAGCCGATGTTCAGTGTCGAATGCTGCTGCCTGCCGAGGAAGGAGAACGTCCAGGCTCCGGCAACGCCCGGGCAGGTCAGCAGGTCGGGAATCCGCGTCCGGTCCTGCCACGCGAACTGCGCGTGCGCCTCGTCGCTGTGCGGTTCGGCCAGCTCGGTGACCGTGACGTGCAGTCCGCGATTCGGCCGGAACGGCAGCGCGTCCGCGGACAACCGGATGCGTGGCGCGACATAGCCGAGCACCGGCGTGAAGAACCCCAGCAACGGCCGCCGCACGCCCGGAATCAGCGGTCCGCGGCCCCACTGGAACGAGTCTTCGCCGAGCTTGCGCCATTCGGCCACGCTTTGCTCGTACGGCGGGCGGAACCAGTACATCGCCACATAGTCGACAGCCAGCTCCGGGCTCGCGGTGCCGTCGCCGGTCCAGGCCCAGCGGTCGCCGTGCGCGACGCCGGGGAGGCGCAGGTTCTCCGGCAGGTGGTCGAGCTGATGCCACTCGTTGTACTCGCGTTTCCGCGAGGGATCGGCCAGTGCGACGAAGGAGAAGAACGCTCGTTCGGACAACACCGGCCGACCTTACGAACAACAGCGCGGCGGTGGCGACGATCGTCTCGCCGACCGGGACGGGTTCAGCTCAGCCACTGCTTCGGCGGCGGGTACACGTACCGCGCGATGGTGGTGCTCACCCAGCCGATGCAGAAGCCGCCGAACACCGGCAGCACGACCTGCACCTCGTGTCCGCCGCGAATCAGGCCGACGAGCACGAAGACCAGCGCCCACGCGACGAGCAGCCCCGCGCTGTAGGTCCAATAGTTCCTCCGCATGGCAACCTCCCGGCGCTCTCCTTCGCCAGTGTTCCCCGCGCAGATCTCGATCGCAGGTCCAATCCCTACTCCACGTCCTGCACCTCGATCAGGTCGAGGTCGCGGACGCAGAAGCCGTGGTGCTCGAAGGTCTCGTTGAGCACCGTGCGCAGGCATTGCCGCACGGAGCGGCCCCTCGCGTACGGCGGCCAGACATCGTCTTCGGGCACCGGTGCTGGCGCCTCGAGCTGTGCGGCGGTGACCTCGTCGAGCCAGGCCCCGAGCTCGGCCGCCTGTTCGTCGCGCACGCGCACGATCTCGTCAAGGGACGGATCGAGCGAGCGGTCCAGGCCGTGCGCTTCGCGGTAGGGACCGACGTCCGGCCCGATGCCCATCGGCGTGAACAGCTCCGTCGAGCCAAGGCAGCAGCGGCGGAACCACGAATCGTGGACGAAGACCAGGTGGCGCATCGTCTGCGCCGCCGACCACTCGTCGTTCACGCTGCGGCGCTCGATGCCGGGCGCACTGCGGATCCGCTCGACCGTGGCAGCCCAGCCTTTGCGGAGCTGACGCGCCGCCTCGCGCAGATCGACCGGGTCCTCGGAGCGGATCAGCACCCGCACCGGATATCGCCGGTCCAGCTCCGCCTCGACGTACTCGCCGACCTCGACCCCGTTCACCACGAGGTTGGAGACGAGCCCGTCGATCACGGCGTCCTGCATGACGACGCCGATCAGGCGCGCCCCGGTCAGATCGCACTCGCGGAACTCCGCACCGTTCAGGTCCTCGTCGACATACCGTTTCATGCTCCGCATCCTAGGTCGGGGCACCGACAAAACCGGCCGCCCTCGGCACGCGGGACGATCTTCCCGGCTGCTCGCCGCGCAGGGAAACCCCGCTGAGAGACTTTGGCATTCGGCCGCACAAAACGGTCTTTTACTGCCTTTCGACCGGAAACCGAGAGCACCGAAATACGGCTATGCTCAATTCTGTGGCGCCGAACAAAATCGTGCCTCCCGGCGGCAGTCGCCGTACGGGCTTGCTGCTCGCGCTCCTCCTCGGCGTCGCAGGCTGCTCGTCCGCGCCGCCGCCTCCGCCGCGTCTGTCGCCGCCGCTGCCCGATGCCCCGCTGGATCTCACGCAGTTCACCACCAAGCCCTGCGACCTGATGACCTCCCACCAGCTGACCATGTTCTTCGTCAACAACCAGGGAACGGCCTCCCCTGTCGCCGGGAAAACCGCCTGCACCTGGATCCCCCACGACACGAAGGCCTTGACGTACGTCGCCTCCGTCGACACCACCTCAGGCGGGCTGGAAGCGCTGTACCACCGCCGTGCCGTGGTTGCGGACTTCGCCCCGGTCTTCGTCCACAGCTACCCCGGCGTTCACCGAGACGACCGCGACGGCCACTGCACCGTCGAAACCGGCGTCGCCGACGACACGCTCCTCGACGTCACCGTCACGGCCACCGATCCGAAGCTGGACGCGTACGGCGACCCTTGCTACGAAGCAGACCGATTCGCCGGGATCATGGTCGCCTACCAGGCCAACCGAGCGCCCTGACCCGGTCAGACCAGCACACAGTCCCCGCACTTCGGACCGTCACGATCCGGCGTCGCCCGATAGAACAAGCAGCAGCTGCGACGCCGGAATCGCCCGTTCTCCCGAGTCGCAGTTCCGGCAAGCTCCGGCAATTCCTCCAGCGCACCAACGATTTCGACGACCCGGTCAGTCCACTCTGGACGCTCGGACCGCAACACCGTCACCGCCCCGTTCAGCGCCGACGCCACGTTCCCCCGCCGGACGTTCTCCGCCAGCGAGAACTGCGCCATCGCCTTGTCCAGCCGCACCAACGGACCGCGCAGCACCCGCTCCGCGAAGGCTGTGACCACATCGGACTCAACCCGCGAATCTTCCTTCAAGGACAACGGAAACGCGCCGCCGAGCTTCGGCTGCCACCAAGCCGTCGAGTAGTCCGGAATCGCTCCCGCCCCGGCAGCAAGACCTAACGCGGGCGAGAGGAGCCGCGCAGCCAGCCCGAGATGCGCGATCGACGCCGCGACGCGCAATTCCACGAAATCGCCGCCGAGCACGGCCCGGTTCTGCGCGACGCGTTCGCGCAGCACCGGGCCGTCATCGAGGACTTCGGAGAGCGGACGCCACGGCGAAGCCGGTTCGTCAGCCGAATGCGTGTCGACGGCGAAGAACGGGCCCAGTCCGGTAAGCGGGTTCACGCCTCGACGGTAACCGCGCGCCCGCGGTCCAGCACCCGTTCGGCGAGCGGGCCGAACACGAGCGCGATGGTCGCCCACAGGATGACCTGTGCCAGCACCGAGTAGAGCCGGAATCCGACGAGCGTGTCGGCGGGGAATCCGGGGTACACGATCTGGCCGTCGGGACCCTTGAGCGGCAGCGGCGTTTCGCTGGTCTGCGGGCCGTATTCGGCGACGTTGCTGGCCAGCGACCCCAGCGACGGCAGCAGCGCCATCAGGAGCCCGGACAGCACGACGAACCCGGCGCCCGCGACGAGCGTCGCGTTCCAGTTGCCCAGCCGCGGCGCGAGCCGTTTGCCCGCGACGACGGCCGCGACCAGGAAGATCACCGACGCGACGACCATGGTCAGGTACAGCCCGGTGCGCGCGCCGATGGTGGCCTCGTGCCCGACCGCCGGCGGGTTGGCCGGGTACTTCAGGAACGGCACGAGGTACAGGGTCAGGAACCCGGCCCCGGCCACGAGCACCGCCAGCACCCGCGCGCGGATCCGGCCGACGCGGCCCAGCAGCACCGTGTAGGTCACCGCGAACAGCAGGCCCATCGCGACTCCGAAGAGCACCATGCCGAGCCCGATGCCGAGGTTGCCCTGCACGGCACGGCTGAAGATCTCGTGGCCCTCGTGTTCGCTCGCCATCCCGGCGGCTTTGTCGAGCGCCATCTGCGCCTCGTCGCGGCCGGATTCGTAGTCGATGGCCGCCTGGGTCAGCGGTTCGGCGAAGATCCGCGCGAAGACGAACGCCAGCAATCCGCCCAGCGCTCCGGCGAGGAGGCCGCGCAGAATCAGCTTGTTCTGCATTGTTCGGTTGTCCGTTCCGGGCGCGTCAGTGGCAGGGGAAGCCGAGGAAGTGCCGCGCGTCGTGGACGAACTCGTGCACGTGCGTGTCGCTGCCGAAGATCGAGACCGCGCCCTGGTCGACGCCGATGAAGTAGTACAGCAGCAGCGCGCCGACAATGGTCGCGCCGAGCAGCAAAGCGGCTTTCGACACGGGCAAGACGACCGGGGTGGACCGGTCGGCCGGAATGGTGGCCATGGCTCTCCTTCGGGATGACGCGTCCCTTGCGGGTGGACCTGACGACGGCTCCTCGACCTGACTCGCCCGGGATGGGCACACAGTGGCGCGACCGTGCCGGAATCTCACCGGCTTCGGGAAGCCGTCGCGCGAGCAGCACGCTACGGCGGTGTCCGGTCGGCCGTCAATCGCCCGGTGTCGCTTATCGCCTGGTTTGCCCAGCCGGTGTGCGCGGGGTCGCACCGAACGGAGCAAGGGTGCTCACCCGGGGTTGCGGCAGAAGGCCGGGGCAAATGCCCTTGTCGCCGTCCAGCCGACGCCAGGCTCCTCGCAGCAGAGCTGGATCTCGTACGGCGACCCGGTGATCCGTCGCCATCCGGCCGGGACGACCGCGAACACGCCGAGGCAGCGGGCTTCCTGCTGTTGCTGCGCGAGCCGTTGCGGGCGAAGGAACATCCGCTTCTCGAGACCGCCGAGTTCCACCACCCGAGCCGGAACCTCCGTCAGGTGCAGCCCCCGCAGATCCGGCGCCGTCTCCCCGGCGTCGATGCGGCGGTTCGCTTCCTCAGTCCCCATGAAGGCAAGTCAATCAGGTTCGCGCGCGAGGCGTTGCGCGGCGAGCGGGAAAGCTATACCGTGCCTGAACTAGAACAGGTTATAGTTTCGGCGGTGCGCGGGACGAGGAGCGGACATGGCAGCCAGGGTGGCCCGGAGCAACGAAGCCGACTACGTGGTCGTCGGGTCGGGCAGCTCGGGAGCTGCTGTCGCCGGACGGCTCGCGGAGTCCGGGGCCAGCGTGATCGTGCTTGAGGCGGGCAAGAGCGACGAGCAGCTGCTGTTGCGCAAACCGGGGCTGGTCGCCCCGCTGCACGCGGTTCCCCAGCTCAAGAAAATGAGCGACTGGGGGTTCTACTCGGTCCCACAGAAACATGTTCTCGATCGACGCATGCCGGTGCCGCGCGGGAAGGTGCTCGGCGGCTCCAGTTCGGTCAACGGGATGGTCTACGTCCGGGGCAACCGGGCGAATTTCGACTCCTGGGCGGCGGAGGGCAACACCGGCTGGGACGCCGACGGCGTCAACGCCGCGTACAAGCGCATGGAGGACTTCGAGGACGGCGAGAACGCCTTCCGCGGCGCGGGCGGGCCGATCAAGATCACCCGCAACAAGATCCCGCAGGAAGGCACGCTGCAGTTCCTCGACGCGACGGCCGACGCGATCGGCTGCGACATCATCGACGACTACAACGGCGAATCGCAGGAAGGCGTCAGCCGGATGCAGCAGAACGCTGCCGACGGCCTCCGCTACAGCGCCTCGCGCGGCTACCTGCACCACCTCGCACCCCGGACGCTCGAGATCCAGTCGCGCGTGTTCGTGCGGAAAGTGGTGATCGAGAACGGGCGCGCGACCGGCGTCGAGGTGACCGACGCGGGCGGCAAGCACCGCACGATCCGCGCGGGCAAGGAGGTCATCCTCGCGGCCGGGTTCGTCGGGTCGCCGCAGCTGCTGATGCTGTCCGGGATCGGGCACGCCGAGCATCTCAAGGAGCACGGCATCGACGTGCTCGCGGATCTGCCGGTCGGCGACAACCTGCACGACCACATGTTCCACGCGCTGACGTTCCAGGTGTCGTCGTGCAAGAACAAGGGCACCGCACCGTATTTCGCCCGCGGGATGGCCCGCGAGCTGCTCAAGCCGGGTTCGACGTTCCTGGCCAACTCGGTGTTCGAGGCGCTCGCGTTCCTCAAGACGTCGCAGGCCACCACGGTGCCGGACCTGCAGCTGCACCTGCTGCCGTGGGCGTACGTGTCGCCGAACCAGGACGCGCCGATCCGGCACCCGGTCGACAAGCGGCCGGCGCTGACCGTCCTCACCACGCTGATCTACCCGAAGAGCCGCGGCACGATCCGGCTGTCCTCGGCGGATCCGACCGCGACGCCGCTCATCGACCCGCAGTACCTCTCCGACCCGGCTGACCTCGAAGTGCTCGGCGAAGGCTCGGAGATGGTGCGCGAGATCTTCGCGTCGAAGGCGTTCAAGGGCTCGATCAACGAGGAAATCCACCCCGGCAAGCAGCTGCGCGGCCAGGAGCTGCGCGACGCGATCCTCAACCGCGCGACGTCGGTGTACCACGGCGTCGGCACCTGCCGGATGGGCGTGGACGACCTCGCCGTCGTCGGGCCGGACCTCAGGGTGCGCGGCGTGGACGGGCTCCGGGTCTGCGACGCCTCGATCATGCCGTCGATCACCGGCGGCAACACCAACGCGCCCTGCATCATGATCGGCGAAATGGGCGCGCAGCTGGTTCTTTCCGGCAACTGAGAAGGAGCGGAACACCATGACCGTCACCCCGGTCCGGCCCACTCGCCCGGCCTCGGCGACCGACGAGTTCCTCCGGCAGCTCGTCGCGCGCGTGCCGGGCTCGGGCGGCGCGGTGTGGCCGCTCACCGAGGTCTACACCGGCGACGTCCTGGTGGACCTGCCGCAGTCGACGCCCGCTGACATCGAGCAGGCGTTCGCCACCGCGCGGGCGGCGCAAGCGAAGTGGGCCGCGACGCCGCTCAAGCAGCGGCTCGCGGTGTTCCAGCGGGCACATTCGCTCTTCATCGACCGCGCGCGGACGATCGCCGACCTGATCCAGGTCGAAAGCGGCAAGAACCGGCGGATGGCGATCGAGGAAACGTGCGATCCGCCGATGATCATGAGCCACTACCTTCGGCGGGCGCCCAAATTGCTCGCCCCGACCCGGCGCGGCGGACCGGTGCCGCTGGTGTCGTCGTCAACCGAGATCCGGGTGCCCAAGGGCGTGGTCGGGATCATCGCACCGTGGAATTTCCCGTTCGCCACCGGCATTTCCGACGCCATTCCAGCGCTCATGGCGGGCAATGCGGTGGTCTTGAAGCCGGACAACAAGACCGCGCTTTCGCCGCTGTACGGCGTGCAACTGCTGGAAGAAGCGGGTTTGCCGAAGGGCCTGTTCCAGGTCGTGTGCGGCGAGGGCCCGGACGTCGGCCCGACGCTCATCGGCCAAGCCAACTACGTGATGTTCACCGGCTCCACCGCCACCGGCAAGGTGATCGGCGAACAGGCGGGCCGGAACCTGATCGGCTGCTGTCTCGAACTCGGCGGCAAGAATCCGATGATCGTGCTCCCGGACGCCGATTTCGCCGACGCGGTGCCGGGCGCGGTGTTCGGCGCGTTCGGCAATACCGGGCAGATTTGCATGCACATCGAGCGGATCTACCTGCCGGAGTCGCGTTACGAGGAATTCAAGGAAGCCTTTGTCGCCAAGGCTTCCGCGCTGGATGTCCGGGCGGCTTACGATTTCGGCCCGGAAATGGGTTCGCTGGTTTCGGTGGACCACATGAACCGGGTCAAGTCCCATGTGGACGATGCGGTTTCCAAGGGAGCCACCGTGTTGTGCGGCGGGCGTCCGCGTCCGGATCTGGGCCCGGCGTTCTTCGAGCCGACCATTCTGGAAGGTGTCACGAAGGACATGCTGTGCGGGGTCACCGAGACCTTCGGGCCGGTGGTGGCGCTGCATCGGTACCGGACGGTGGACGAGGCCGTCGAATTGGCCAACGACACCGACTACGGGCTGAATGCTTCGGTGTGGGGCAAGGACATTCGCGCAGCCTCCGCGGTGGCGGCTCGACTGGAGACGGGCAACGTCAACGTGAACGACAGCCTGGCGACGGCGTATGCCGCCAAGGGGACGCCTTCCGGCGGGGTGAAGACGTCCGGAGTCGGTGCCCGGCACGGGGATCAGGGGCTTTTGAAGTACACCGATGTGCAGAACCTGGCGGTGCTGAAGAAGCCGGTGATGAGCCCGCGGCCGGGACAGAAGTACGAGAAGTACGTGGAAGGAATGCTGTCCGGGCTGAAGATGATGCGACGGCTCAGGATCCGGTAGCCGCTCACTGTTCGAGATCCGGGATCCGGTCGGCGAGCACGCTGAAGTACGGCTGGGTCCGCCAGTTTCGCCGGTTGCCGATCACGTAGAGCCGGCGCTTCGCCCGCGAAACCGCGACGTTGAGCAGGTTCGGTTTCTCCGCGGCCCACTCCCGGGCTCGTTCCCGGTGGTCCGGGGTGCCGAGCACGAGGATCACCACGTCGGCTTCCTTGCCCTGCATGGTGTGCACGGTGCCGACGTTCGTACGGGCGAACTCCTCCCCCAACACCTCCCGGCCGACCCTGCGCGAACCGCGCACGACCGCGCGGAACGGGCTGACCACCCGGATGTCGTCAGCGTGGACGCCGTCCCGCCTGAGCTGCCGGAGCAGGCCCGCCAGCGCTTCGCCTTCCGCCGGCAGCCAATGCTCGTCCGACGCGCCGGACGGCACGTGGATCCAGCCGTTCCGCCCGGGGAAGTCGCCGTCGTGGTGCGTCCCGTACACCATGAGGGTCCCGCCGTAGGCGATGTCGTTGGAAATCCCGAACATCGGCCGGTCGCACCGCCGGTGCACCCGCAACGGCGCGCCCACCCAGGCGGTGCCGCTGCCGTCCGAGTCCGCCAGCTGGGTGCCGTACCGCGCCGTCCGGTCGGCGATCTGCTGTGCCGACGCGGCGTCCGGCAACCACTGTTCGTCCACCTGGCAATGCCGGCGAAGCACCTCCTGCGCGGACGACGGCAGCGACACGATCGGTTCGAGCTGCCGCGGATCTCCCACGATCACCGAACGCCGGGCCCGCCAGATCCCGCCCACGACCTCCTGCGGAGTCGCCTGTCCCGCCTCGTCGACGAACAGCCAGCCGAGAGATTCCCGGCCGAGCCCGGCGAACAGCCGCGGCAGAGACGAGAAGGTGGTGGACACTACCGGCACGACCAGGAACAACGCCTGCCACGCCGCGAGCAGAACGGCGGGCTCCGGCTTGACCCGGCCCTTCAGATACGCCTCGATCGCCGCCAGGTTGTCGCGCAGCCTCGGTTCGGCTCCGAGCACGAACCTCTTGTGCAAGCGCAGCGCTTCGAGGAACAAGCGGTTGCGCGCCGCCGTGAACTCCGCGTCGGCCCAGGGCGCGCAGCGCTGGAACTCGTCGTCGCCGTCGAAATCCGGCCGGAAGGGGACGTTCCCCGGCCAGCGCCGACGGCCCGCCTCGATGCGTGCGCAAACCTCGGCGAACACACCTTCGGCCGCGTCCCTCGCCTGAACCGATTGCTGCCAGGCCACGGTGGCGGAGCCCAATTCCTCCTGCCACCCGGCCGCGATCCGGCACGCCCGCTCGCACTCCTGTTTGGCCGCCGCGCGGCGCCGCCGAAGTTCGTCGGCGAGCCTCGCCCACTCGCGGCCCGCCTTGAACCAGGTGGAGAGCTGGATCCAGAACCCGGGCCGGTTGAGCGCGTGGTGCTTCGACTCCGCGTCCTCGTCCGCGAACGCCTTCCGGGCTTGTGCCAGCACCTGTTCCGCCCCGGCGAGCTGGCCCCGCGCGTGCTCGCCCCGGCGGACCGCCGCGACAACCTGGTCCGCCGCCGCGTCGCGGGCAGCCTGGCATCCGGGATGCGCGGCCACCGCGTCGGCGACTTCCTGCCGTTCCGCCGCGAGCCGCCGGACCTCGGCCGAAGCGTCCTTGAACCGCTTGACCGCGCGAGCCCAGTCGGCGGCCGATTCAGGTTTCCGTTGCGCCTGCTGGAGGATCTGGAGCATCCCGGAGAGCTTCTTCTTCGCCGGCTCCGGCCGTCCGTTCTTCCCGGCCGGTTCCTGCTGGCTTTGACCGTCGCCCCACCAGAACCGGCTGGCGAACCGGCTCCGCTTCTTCATGCTGCCGAGCGTCGCGGCCATCAGCCCCCATGCCGGGGCGTCGAGGACGTGCGACGCGAGTTCGGTGAAGTAGTCCGCGTCCAGCGCTTCGGCCGCGGCCCCGCCCACCGCCTTGACCCCGGGTATTTCGGCGGTGACGTTCTCCGCCGCCCCGTTGTTCGCGGTCGCGAGCACGACCTCGAACCCCGTCAGTTCGGGCCGGGGGCGGTACACGTGAGCGGTGTGTTTCGCGTTCAGCGCGACGCTGCCGATCTGCCCGGTGAACGCCTCGACCGGGTGATGCAGCGTGGCGAGCCGGTCGGCCCGGCGGACGACGATGCCCGCGAGCACGTCGCGCAGCATCGTCGTCTTCCCGGTCCCGGGCGGGCCGTTCACCGCGAACAGCCCGCTGCCGTCGGCGAGTTCGGCGAAGATCCGGTCGACCGCGAACTGCTGGCTCAGCACCAGGGGTTTCCCGAGGTCGGTCGGCCACCGGCCGGCCGGGATGCTGCCGGGCGTCACGCCAGCCACGACCGCGTCCGGAGTTTCCCGCACATCGACCCGCGCCGCGACGGGAAGAGCGCGCGGTGCGGTCAGGTACTGCGAGAGTCCCCGGCCCGCGTTCCCGCTTCGGAGATCCTGTTCGATCCGGCCCAGATCCTTCGCGATGAAGCTGTTGAGGAAATTCTGCTCGCCCGCTTCGGCCGACTCCCGGATCGGCACCAAGGCGCACTTCACGCGGACGCCGGACGGCGCCAGCGCGGCCAGACCGAGTCCCCTCGTCAGCGAAGACACCAGCCGGTGCACGTCGCCCGCGCCGAGACACGGCCAGCCGCCCGCTTCTTCCCAGTCCGGCTGCCCCGTCGCGGAGCCGGCCGGCTGCTTCGCCGAGGCTTTCTCTCGCGTGCGCGGAGTCAGCAGCTTCTCCGCGAACGCGCCGGCGACGCTGCCCGCGATCCCGCCGACGACCGGGCCGGCGACCGAGCCCACCGCCGCGGCGGCCGCCGTCGTCACCGCGGTCCCGGCAGATTTCGCCCCTGCCTTGACCGCCTCGGCCGCGGCGTTCTTGACTTGCTCGCCAGCGGCCTGCTTTACCTTGCTCACCACCGATTCGGCGGAGTCGTCGTCCTCTGCCGGGGCCGTTCGCGCCGACGGCGGGACCAGCCGGTCGAGCTGTCTGGCGAACTCTCGTTCCTCCGCTTCGAACCCGTCCAGCCAGTCCCGGGCGCCCGGTCCCGGGGAGCGCGTGCGGCCGATGGCCCATGCGCAGGCGGACAACGTCGCGGAGTTCTCCACCAGGCCGCCCTTGTCGTCCACAGTGAACGCCAGCAGCGCGGTGTGCCGGTCGAGCCGTCCGTCGGGCTCCTTGGCGTCGCGGCCCAAAGCGCGTACAAGCTCGTTCCGGACCGCCGACAACTCGTACAACCCGCCGTAAACGGTGAACTGCCACGTCATCCGCGGCTTCGTTGGAAGCCGCCACACCGGATGGCCTTCTTCCCACGGCGCCAGGTCGCGCGGACCGAGATCGAACACCACCTGCTCGCTGTCGGCGCCGGGCCGGGTGTTCGGTTTCTTCGGCACATCCTGTGGAGTGAACATTTCGACCATCCGCCAGAACCGCACGATTTCCGCCGTGCGAGCACCGTCGCCCACCAGACCCCCTCATTCCCTCGCCCGGCGCGACTGTACCCCTCGCTGATCATTTCTTTCGCACGCGGCCCGAAAGCATCCGGGCAGCACCGGAACAACCATGAGGAGGAATATTCCATGACAATGGGAAACGAAAGAGAAGAATGCTTGGGCTACGAATTCAGCAGGGACAAAGGGCTGCTGGCCCACTATGCCGCACTGGCGACATCCGCAATGGACTGACGCACGACCCGGACCACCTTTCCGTCCGCTTCGGTCAGTCCGCTGAGCCGGGTCCGCCGCGTCAGCAGTCCGCCCAGGACTAACTCGACCAGCTGCGCGCCCACCTCCTCCGCGGACACCGGGCCGGCCGGGTCGAACCACGTCCATGCCCATTGCGCCGAGCCGAAGATCAGCAGGCTCTGCACCTCGACGTCGCACGAGCGGAACTCCCCTGACGCGGCCCCGTCCGACAGCACAGCCCGCACCAGGTCGAGGTATTCCGCGCGCATCCGGCGGCCCTCGGCCATCGCGTCGCTGTCCGCGAGCCGGACGACCTCGCGCTGGAACGCGACGGTCGCCTCCCGGTCCACCACCTGGTACAGCACGAACGCGTACAGCAGCCCGGCCAACTGCCGGGTCGGTGTCGCGAGGCGTTCGCGGATCAGTGCGGCTTCGGCCAGCCTGCGGCGCATGTACGACTCGTGCAGCGCGGCGAGCAGCCGGTCCTTCGTGCCGAAGTGGTGCACGATGGTGCCCTTCGACAACCCCAGTTCGCCGGCGATGTCGGAGAAGTTCGCGGCGTCGTAGCCGCGTTCGGCGACGTAGCGGGTGAACGTCGCCAGGATGTCCCCGGCACGGCCTTTGGGTGGCATCGGCCCACTCTAGCCGAAGGTTTGACCACTGACCGTCCGTACGGTTACCTTCGTCCTGGTCCCCGGCGACGAAGGAGTCTCGGCATGGCATCGAGCTTGGCGCAGTGGATTGCCCGGCGCAGCACCGTCACCCCGGAGGCGGTCGCGCTCGTGGCTGCGGAGACCGGAGAGCGGATCACGTACGCCGAGCTCGAACATCGGGTCGCGCGGCGGGCGGCGGCGCTGCGGGGGCTGGGCGTGCGGAAAGGCGACCGGGTTGCCTTGCTGGGCTTGAATTCCACTGGCTACCTGGAAACGCTCTTCGCGGTCGCCTGGCTCGGCGCGATCACGCTGCCAATCAATTTCCGGCTCGCGGCGGCCGAAGTCGAGTACCTCCTTGAGGACGCGCGGCCGGTGGTCGTGGTGCACGACGACACCTTCGCCGCGCTCGCGAAGGAAGCCGCTGACGGCCGGGCGCTGGTCAACAACAGCGAACTCCTCCAAGAGGACCGCGTCGAACCCGAACCGACCGGGGCCGACGACGTCGCGGTGCTGATGTACACGTCCGGCACCACCGGGCGACCCAAGGGCGCCATGCTCACCCACGGCAACCTGGAGGCGAACGCGATCAACGTGCTCACCTCCGGGGAAGGCCTGCTCCCCTCCGACATCACGCTCACGGTCGCCCCGCTCTTCCACATCGGCGGGCTCGCGCTGTTCACCCTGCCGTTGCTGTACGCGGGCGGCACCGTGGTGGTCGCGGGCAAGTTCGATCCACAACAGACACTCGCCCTGATCCAGCGGGAGAAGGTCACCGTCCATTTCATGGTGCCCGCGATGTGGGCGGCGATGACGCAGGTCCCGGACTTCGATTCCTACGACCTGTCGCGCCTGCGCTACCTGCTGTGCGGCGGCGCGCCGTGCCCGCTGCCGGTGATCGAGTTCTACGAGGGCAAGGGACTGACCTTTGTGGAGGGTTTCGGCATGACCGAACTCTCCCCCGCCGCGCTGGTGCTGGAATCGGCGTTCGTGCGCTCGCACGCCGGGTCCGTCGGACGGCCGTTCCTGCACGTCGAGGCGCGGATCGTGGACGAACGCGACGACGACGTCCCCACCGGGACGGTCGGCGAACTGGTGCTGCGCGGCCCGAACGTCTTCGCGGGTTACTGGGGCCTGCCCGAAGCGAGCGCGGAAACCATGCGCGGCGGGTGGTTCCATTCCGGCGACCTCGCCCGCTGCGACGCGGACGGCTTCGTGACTTTGGTGGACCGCAAGAAGGACATGATCATTTCCGGCGGCGAGAATGTCTATCCGATCGAGGTCGAGCAGGTGCTGCACCGGCATCCGGGCATCGCCGACGTCGCGGTGATCGGCGCGCCGGATCCGCGGTGGGGCGAAACCGTCATCGCGGTGGTCGTGCCGGCCGACGACTCGCTCGACGGGGACGCGGTGATCGCTTATTGCCGGGAGCGGATCGCCGCTTTCAAGTGTCCCCGCCGCGTCGAGGTGGTCGATGAGCTTCCGCGTAATGCCACCGGGAAGCTGCTGAAGCGCGAACTCCGCGCCCGCTACACCGGTTCCGCTGATTCCGTCGCCCGCTAGCCGCTCAGATGAACCTCCACAAGTGGTCCGGCGTCCCGTTGTCGTCCCACTGCGTCACCTGTGCACCGTCCGCAGTGGACTGCTGATCGACTGCCATCACCTTTCCACTGTGGACATTCTGCAGCTTCCACCAACCGCCGCCCGCGTCGACGATGCGCCACAGGTGATCCGGCGTTCCGTTGTCCTGGAACTGCTGCACGTGCGCACCGTTGTCCAGGCTCTGGTCGTGCACCGCGAGGACCTTTCCGCTGTTGCGGTTCATAATCCGGACAGTCCCGTCGCCGCTGTCCAAGACTGTCCACACGTGATCGACCGTGCCATTGTCCTGCCACTGCGTCACGTCAGCAATGTCCGAAAGCGACATATCCTGCACCGCCAGGAGTTTCCCGGACCGTTGGTTCTGGATCCGCCGCCACGAAGTCGTCGAAGCAGCCGGATGCGGCAGCAAAGCCAGATACCCAGCAGCGACCGGGCGCGCTTGGAAGCCGGACTGCCGGGCATCAGCGACGAAGTACCAGTCCGAGAACGGAACCCGCGAACCCGTCGTGTTGGCGAAGCTGTAGACGCCTTCGATGAGCGTCGCGCGGATGTCGGCGTGGTCGGTCAGCCAGGCGGCCGTCCACAGTTCCCAGTCAGCTTTCGTGTAGTCGTGCCGGAGGTCGAGCGGGACACCGTGCGCGCCTCGTTTTGATTGATACCAAGCAGCTTCACGCGCGGCAGTGCCGAGTGGCACCAAGTCGAGCCCAAGCAACCGGTCCGCGAAACCGTTGTACTTCAGGCTCCAGGTGCCGGGCTGGTCATACGCCATCCGCAGGTGCGAACCGTCGTTGGCCAGCGTCGTCCATTGGCTGATGTAAGACCGCGAAATGGACCGATACCGCAAGGCATCGGCGGAGTTGCCGGTGACATCAGCGAGAACGGCCATCGCGCCGACGCCGATGATGCCCTTCAACGCGAGGTTGGCGCTGTGCGCGATCCAGCCGGTGAAGTCGTCGGTCTGGTTCTGGTTGCCCGGGTCGAGCGTGTTTCCTACCAGGTATTCGGCCCACTGCCGCAGAATTCCGTAGTGGGCGTTGACGAAAGCCTTCGCCGCCGCGGAATCCAGCCGCTGCGCCACCGCGGCGGACATGATGAGCATGTTGGCCGATTCCTCGACGGGCATGCTCTCCTCGTTGCCGTCGTTGTGCCCGGCCGCGTTCGGATAGGACGCGCCGATGTCGTGTTCCGAGAACGTCATCGGCCAGCCGCCGTGTTCGGCGTAGTCGAGGACCGGTTCCAGCAACAAGCGCACGAAGTCCGGCGAGAGATGGAGGTAGCCGGGCAGCGCCGGGTAGATCACGTCCACTGTGGACACGTTGCCGCTGGACGAGATCTCCTTCAGGAACGCCCACGGCGAGCCGTTCCGGTCGACCAGTTCGGTGCCGCCGAACGCTTGGCGCAGCGCGAGCGCGCAGATCGCCGCGTAGTGGTCGCCGGTGCCGCCACCGCCGGCCGCGGCGGAGGCTTCGCTGTCGATCCGCTGGTCCAGCGCGATCCCGGCGGCGAGCGCGGCCGGGTAGTCGGCGTGGAACCAGGCGACCATGTCCTGCCACGAGGACCAGTAGTGCGTCCACCACGGCGCCAGCTGCGCGCCGAGGTAGCTGACGGCGGGGGTGCGGACGTGCCCGATCGCCACCACCAGCGGATCGGCCGCCGCCCCGGGCGCGACGACGCCCAGATCTTTGGCGAACGCGAGGACGGGCCAGCGGTCGCTGATCGCCCGCGGCTGGTCCGGATCGCTGGTCCCGGGCAGCGCTCCCCCGTTCGCCGACGTCGCGCGCACGACCGTGTCCTGCCCGATTTGCCAGGTCGCGCCAGAAGGCGCCGCGACCACGAGCGAACCCCAGCGCGGCTGGTCGTGCCCGTCCTCGGCGAGCGCGCCCGGCGAAGCGGCCTGGACGCTCAGCGACGTGATGCCGCCGGATTCCTGCCGCTGCCAGCCGACCGGCGTGGCCGAATCCCATTGCAGCCATTCGGCCGACGTGTCGAAATGCAGCGAGACAGTATGCGTCCGGCCGTCGGTGCTCGCGGCGGCGACGGTGACGTAGCCGAACGGCACGCACTGGCGCTGGAGGTTGCCGGGATCGACCGGCGAGAAGAAGGTGACGGTGAGGGTCACGCCGCCGCCGGAGAGTTCGTAGATCGAGCGAGTCGCGGTGACCTGCAAGGAGTTCTGCGACATCGGCGTCAGGCTCGGACCGGACGGCAGCTGCGGCGCCCCGGCGAACACGTACGCCGCGCCGTCGATCCGGGCGATCCCGCACAGCGCGGTGACGTGCCCGGTCCAGAACGTCGACCAGGTGCCGGGCAGGTTGTCCGCGGCCTGCCAGGTCGAGAGGTACGGCGAACGCACGATGAGCGGCGTCGCGGGCGGGCGCAGCGGGTTCAGCGTGCCCGCCGGAGCGGCCGAGGCGGTGGACTGGACCAGTTCCGGGGCGCACCAGAGCGCGGCGGCCGCGGCCGCGCCGGTGCCCGCCCAGCGCAGGGCGTCGCGGCGGCTGACTTCGCGGGGACTTTCGGAGGAGGACATCGACAGCTTCTTTCGGTCAGATGCCGGACACGGGAAAGAAGAAACCGAGCTGCCTCAGTGTGGCACCGCGATACAACGTTGTAAATCTGTCGAAAGCACTGACAAGCGCTGTCCGTTTCCAGACAGCGCTTGTCATTCCCAGCTACCGCCCGGCGGCGTACCCCTGCTCGCCGCGCGAATTCGCCGCCGCCGAAAGCACCCCGGTCTCAGGATCCCGCGCCACCGCGCACAACCGGCCCTCCGACCACGGCTCCCCCACGGTCACGTCGTGGCCCCGCTCCTCCAGCGCGGCAACGACGTCCGCACCGATCCGCGACTCCACCGTCACGCTCCCCGCCGCCATGCCGCGCGGGTAGAACGAACTCGGGAAGCTGTCGGTGTGCCAGTTCGGGGCATCGATCGCGCCCTGCAGGTCGAGCCCGCCGCGGACCTTCTCGCGCAACGCCGTGCCGAGGAAGAAGTGGAAGTTCCACTGGTCCTGCTGGTCGCCGCCGGGCGTGCCGAACGCCATCACCGGCACGCCGTCGCGCAGCGCGAGCGACGGCGAAAGCGTGGTGCGCGGCCGCTTGCCCGGCGCGAGCGAGTTCGGCAGGCCGGGGTCGAGCCACGCCATCTGCAGCCGCGTGCCCAGCGGGAAACCCAACTCCGGCACGACCGGGTTGGACTGCAGCCAGCCGCCGCTCGGCGTCGCGGCGATCATGTTGCCCCAGCGGTCGACGACATCGAGGTGGCAGGTGTCGCCGCGGGTCAGGCCGTCCTTCGCGACGGTCGGCTCCCCCGCCCCGATCGCCGACGCGGTGACCCCGCCGCCCGCGACGTAGTGCGCGTGCCGGCTCAGCTGAGGTTCGCGGCCTTCCGGACTGCCGGGACGCAGATCGAACGACGCCCGGTCGCCGATCAGTTTGCGCCGGACTTCGCTGTACTCCGGGGAAAGCAGCGCCTCGATGGGCACTTCGGTGCTGTCGCCGTACCAGGCTTCACGGTCGGCCATCGCGAGCTTCGTGCCCTCGATGAGCCGGTGGTAGTACTCCGGCGTCGCGTACTCCAGCTCGTCCGGCAGGAGCGCGAGTTGCTGCAGAAACGCCGGACCTTGGCTCCACAGCCCGGCTTTCGCGACAGTCCAGCCGTTCCAGGTGTGGGTGACCGGGTCCTCGTAGGTCGGCCGGAACACGGCGATGTCGTCGGCGGTGAGGGTGCCCGCGTGCCGTTCGCCGGAAGAATCCATCGCCGGTTTCGCAGCGAAGTCAGCAAGCGCCTCGGCGATAAACCCTTCGCGCCACGCTTTCCGCGCTGCCTCGATCTGCGCTTCCCGATCGCTCCCGGCCGCCTCCGCTTCCGCGATCAGCCGGCGCCAGGTCTCGGCGAGCGCGGGATTCTTCAGCAGGCCACCGGGTTTCGGCGCGACCCCGCCGGGCAAGTACAGCTCGGCCGACGTCGTCCATTCGTTCTCGAACAGCTCGCGGACGGTCTCCACCGTCGCGCCGACGCGCTCCACCGCCGGGTGGCCGTCCGCCGCGTAGTGAATGGCGTACTTGAGGACCTCGCGCAGCGACTTCGTGCCGTGGTCGTGCAGCAGGAGCAGCCATGCCTCGACCGCGCCGGGCACCGCGGCGGCGAGCGGGCCGGTGCCGGGGACGAGGTCAAGGCCGAGCGAGGTGTAGTGCTCGATCGTCGCGCCCGCCGGCGCGGGCCCTTGCCCGCACAGCACCTTCGGCGCGCCGCCCGCCGGGGCGAGGATCAACGGCACCTCGCCGCCGGGGCCGTTGAGGTGTGGCTCGACGACGTGCAGCACGAACGCGCCCGCGACCGCGGCGTCGTAGGCGTTGCCGCCGTCCTCGAGGACCGCCATCGCGGCCGCCGAAGCGAGCCAGTGGGTGGACGACACCATGCCGAAGGTGCCCTGCAGCGTCGGGCGCGTCTGGACCATGGCCTTATCGTCGCGCGCGAGCTGGCGGTACGTCAAAGACATCTGAGACACCGGTCCGATAGCGTATCGCTATGGAACGCCGTCAGCTGGAGTACTTCGTCGCGATCGCCGAGCACGGCGGGTTCACGCACGCGGCCCGGGCGTTGCGGGTGGCGCAGCCGTCGTTGTCGCGGGCGATTTCGAAGCTGGAACAGGACCTCGGCGTCGAGCTGTTCCACCGGGTCGGGCGCAACGCGGTGCTGTCGAACGCCGGCGAGCTGCTGGCCGGACGCGCCCGGCTGGTGCTGCGCGACCTCGACGCCCTGCGCGCCGCCGCGCGGATGGCGGGCGACGGACCGGCCGGGCGGATCGACGTCGCGGCCACGTCGTCGTCCGCGCTGGAGCCGGTGATCAGCATCATCGCCGAGATGCGCACGCGGTACCCGGGCGTTTTGGCGAGCACGTCGGCGGCGTTGTCGGCGGCCGAGGTGGTCGCGATGGTGGTGCAGGGGCGTTGCGAGGCCGGGGTGTGCGGGAGCGCGGAACGGCCGGTCGGGCCAGGTCTGGTCGCGCATCATCTGCGGGACGAAGAGCTGCTGTTGGTCGCCCCGCCGGGCACCGAGATCGGTTCGGACGGGGTCGTCGAGCGGGCTGAACTCAGCGGCATGCAGTTCATCGTCACCACGTCGCCGACGGCGGTGCGCGGGTTCTTCGACCGCCTGGCGGCGAGCGTGCCGGATCTGTCGATCGCGGCCGAGGTGGGCGACCGGAGCGTCGTGCTGCCGATGGTGCTGCGCGGGATCGGCGCGAGCCTGATGCCGGACGGCTGGGCGGATCTCGCCCGCCGGGCCGGCGCCGAGGTGCTCCGGTTCGCGCCGCCGGAGAAGCTCCCGCAGTGGTTGATATATCGGTCCGGGCCGATTGCCGCGGCAACTCAGGCCTTTGTGGACATCACCCTCGCTTCTGGCGGGACTGACAGCATCGGCGCATAGTGGCCGTCCGGATACGGCTCCTCCGGCAACCGCTCGACCGACGTCACCCGATCCCGAGCCCGCGCCGCCCGGTCGCGTTCAGCTGCCCGGGAGCGAACCGGTCCGGCCAGGAACGCTCGTAATGCTCGCCCGGGAAGTCCGACGGACTGGACCCGGACTCGAACGCTTCGCGCACCGACCCGGCGTACGCCTCGTTGCGCGGGCACCACGGCGCGGCCGGGATGTACATGACGTTGCCCCAGCCCCGCTGGTTCTCCACCGGCGCGACGCTGTGGATCAGATCGCAATGCCACCACACGGAATCGCCCGCCCGCACGTCCGGGATTCCGCTGGAAGCCCGCAGCAGCAACGAATGCCATTTCTCGCTCGCCGGGAACACCTGATTCACCGTGACGCCGCACATCTCGTCTTCAGGCACGTCGGCCAGCAGCGGGCGCAGCATCAGATAACCCATCGCCTCCGGAATCGGCACGGTGTGCAGCACACCCTGGTCGTGTTCCATGTCGGACAGCGCGGTCCAGCCCTGGAAGGTGCGGAACACCGAGCACATCGTCGAACCCTCGAACTGCGGCCCGGCCGTGCGATGTGCGGCGTCCCACGGGTCATAGGACTCGACGGTGCCGTCGAACAGGTGCCGAAACGCGCGCTGGTACGCCTCGGTCATCCAGAGATCCAACGTGCCCGGGTCGAGATGGGTGCCGAGACCGCCGGAATCCGTGCCCGGCGGACGGCGGCGGATCCGGTCCGGATACAGCGAATCCCGGCCGGGGTCGAACCACCGGACGCCGTCGGATTCGGAACGCCACTGCGCGTTGAGGAACGCCTGCACCCGCGCCATCCGGTCGCTTTGCCGCGCCTCCATCTGCGCCGGCGACCAGTAGATCGGATAGATCTCGGGCCGCGAGCCGACGGTGCCGAAGAAGTCGTCGCCGGGGCCGCGGTACTGCTCGAAGAACCGGTTGCCCTCGACGTACTCGACGATCCCCGCGTCCCAGTCCAGCGCCTGCTCGCGCGGGAAATGACCGCGCACCACAAGACAGCCGCGCCTCCGCAGCCGCGCGAGGTCTTCTTCGGAGACCCTGCCCGCCTCGATGTCGGCGTAGTCCAACTCCGGCCAGATCGCCTCGCCGCGCGCCTTCGCCGCCTCGACCTCCTCGACCGCCGCAGCGACACGAGCCTCGACCACCGCGAAAACCTCCTCCACGGTGCGCCCGGACGCCTCGATCCGCGCCCGCAGCGCGGCTTTGATCTCGCGGATCGCGGCCGGAAGGTCGTCCGGCGTCGTCTCCCAGTGCGGCAACGGGGGCAGCTGCATAGCACTCGCTCCATTCAGGAAGGGCTCCTTACTGAACCGACGGTAAGGCGCCCGCGCCGATTCAGGCAACACTCCTGACTAAATCGGCTACACTCGCGCCGGTGACCCCGGCCAAGCCCTCCCTCGACCTGCTCCGGTCGCTGACCGACGAGCACGTCCTGCGGGCGCTGCTCGCGCAGCGGCAGCTCACGCGCGCGCAAATCGCCGCCCACACCGGCATTTCCAAGCCCGCGGTCGGCGACAGCGTCGCCCGGCTCGCCGAGGCCGGGCTGCTGCGCGACACCGGCGAACGCACCACCGGCCGCGGCCGCGTCGGCACCTATTACGCGCTGGCCGACGACCTCGGCACGGCGCTGGTCGTCAGCATCGGCCACGACGGCGCGGTCGCCGAGGCCGTCGACGTTTTTGGCGAGGTGCTGGCCCGGCACGTCGAAGACCTCGGCCGGCCCGTGCGTCCGAGGAAGGTCGCGCAGGCTCTCCGCAAGGCTGCGACACAGGTCGCCGACGACGCCGGGCCGCTCCGGCTCGCGGTCGTCAGCGCGGCCGATCCGGTCGACCGCGCCACCGGGAAACTGGTCCACCTGCCCGATTCCCCGTTCCTGCTCGGGGAACTCTCTCCCGCCGACGTCCTCGCGCCGCTCGTCGCGGGCCCGGTCACCGTCGACAACGACGTGAACTGGGCGGCCCGCACCGAGCAGGCCGCCGACGATTTCGCCTACCTCTTCCTCGGCGAAGGACTCGGCTGCGCGGTGGTCGCCGACGGCGAAGTGCGTCGCGGACACGCCGGTTTCGCCGGGGAAATCGCGCACGTCCTCACGCGCGGCGCGGACGGTCAGGCTCTCGCGTTCATCGACGTCTTCGCGGATCTCGGTGTCCGCCAACCGGATTCGACCACGATCGACGTCGAAGCCCTGCTGTGCGCGATCAAATCCGACGACGTCCTCGACACCCTCGCCGACGCGATCTGCGGCGTGCTCCTGGCTTTGGTCACCGTGTCCGACCCGGAACTCATCATCCTGGGCGGTCCGTGGGGCCCCGCCGTGCTCGACGCGGTGTCGGCCCGCTTCGCGCGGCTGCCGCGCAACGTCCCGCTTCGCGCCCCGCACGCCACGGATTCCCCCGCCCTCGCCGGCGCGCGCGACGAAGCCGTGCGCGCCCTGCGGAGCGCCCTTCTCAGCCCTTGATGGTCTTCTTGATCCAGTCCAGCTGACCGAACACGTCGCCGTCGGCCGCGACGCTGCTGCGGTCGGATTTGCTGGTGACTCCCACGATCGTGTCGCGATCAGCGGTCGACATGACCGGACCGCCGGAATCGCCGCCCGCCGTGACGCCGGTCGTGGTCAGCGCGCAGAAATCGGTGCCGCCGGAGATGGTCATGCCTTCGCAGCGCTGGTCGCCGGGATCGATGACCTTCGCGTCCACCTGCTTGAGCACGTCGGATTGGCAGCTGTTCTCGTCTCCGGTGCAGGTCGCGCCCCAGCCGAGCTGGCGAACCGTCTCGCCCGGCCGCACCGGCCCGGCGGTCGGCAGCTTCGCCGGGGTGATGGTCATCGGAGCGACCTTGATCAGCATCATGTCGGCCAGCGTGTGGTTGTTGCGGCTGCCCGGCACCGGCCGGACGACGGTGCCGAGCCGCTGGTCGAGATTGCCGACGCGGAACTCGATCCGGGAGTCCGCGATGGGTTCGGCTGCCTCGTTAAAGCAGTGGTCGGCACCGATAATCCACTCGCGACTGATCGCGGTCGCGGTGCACTCGGGCTTGCCGTCGACCAGCATCCGCACCGCCCACGGGCCGTAGCCGGAGACTGATCCGCCGATCACGGCCGACGCCGGGGTCGCCACCGTGACGGCGGCCAGGGCGGCGACTGGGGCCAGGACGGCCAACCGGCGGAGCAGCATGGTCAAGACGTCCCTTCGGCAGCTGGCGTTACAACATCAAGACGCGGCAGCTGGCGAGTGGTTGCGCCTCGGATTCAGGACTTGTCCGCGGCCTGAGCCACGAAAATCCCCGTTTCCAGGAATGCCCGCCATTCAGCCGGGGACTGGCTGTCCATCGCCCGCCGAGCCGCCGCCTGGACATGGCTGCCCGGCGTCGAGCGAGTCCAGATCTCCCGGACCAGCGGCCCCTCCTCGAGATACCTGGCGTAGCTGGCCTCGACGCCGACGACCGCGGCCGCACGCGCCTTCATGTCGTTCAGCTTGTCCTTCGCCGCGGCCTCGAAGATGCCGGTGTCAATGAACGCCCGTCGCTGCTCCGGCGTCTCGCAGGAGTACGCCGCCATCCACACCTCGGAAGCGTAAGGCGCCTGACGCGCCCAGATGTGCCATACGAACTGATCGTCCGTCAGCTGCGCGGCCAGCGCCGCATCCATGCCCACCGCGGCGGCCGCCTTCACTCGTGCGTCGCGGAGTATCTTTTCCGCGGCTTCCTTCTCCGCCGCCTCCTTCGCGGCGGCCACGTCGCGCTGATGCTCGACGAAGATGCCGTGCACGATGAATTCCTTCTTGTCCTCCAGAGTCCCCTTGACGGCGGCAGCCGCAGCCGCCCGCACGAACGAATCCCTGGGGGCGTGCTCCCACAACGCGAAAACGAAATTCGGGTCCTCCTGGCTCAACAGCATCCGGGTCAGCTCGAAACCGAGCAGCGCGGCAGCGGGCTGCCGTTCCGCGCGCCGGGCCTGGAACAGTGCCTCCCGGTCCAGATCCCGTTGGTGCGCCTGGTAAATCGCGGTGGTGAGGAAGTACGAAGTCGAGCCGATGGTGTCCGCGTGATATGCCTCGTACTGGACTTCCTCGGCAACGTCTCCCTGTCGTTGCGCGGCCAAGTAGATCTCGTGCACGAAGTCGCTTTCGCTGAGCCGCAACAGTTCGGGGGTGATCACGAGCCCGACGACGGCGGCCGCGTTCGTGCGCACCTCCTCCGGCGTCTGCGCCACAGCGGCAACCGGAGCCGCAGTCGCCACCGCCGGAGCGGCGACCCCGGTCGCCACCGTCAGCGTGGCGAGGACAACGGCGGCCGCCAGTCTTCGAACTCGGGAATTCGACATAAGCGTCATACCGGGTGGATATCCCCGAGATCAGCAGGCGTTACCGATCATCGGCCGGAGTCCCGCTGGTTGACATGTCGGAAACTTCCGACGTAACGTAGCGTCATGCCCGACGACGTCTTCCTCGCTCTCGCCAGTCCCGTCCGCCGGCGTCTGCTCGAGATCCTGGCGGACGGCCCGCACACCGCGGGCGACCTCGCGGCGCGGTTCGAGCTGAGCCGTCCGGCGGTGGCCGAGCACCTCAAAGTGCTGCGGGACGCCGCTTTGGTCCGCGACGAAGCCGTGGGGCGGCAACGTTTTTACCACCTGGAAAGCGATCCGCTGGAGCAGGTCGGCGAATGGCTGCACCCGTTCGAGCGGTTCTGGCGCAGCCGCTTGCGCAGCATGGCCGACCTGCTGGAAAACGAGGAGGAAACCCCGTGACGTACGCCCGCATCGGCAGCATCTCGGTCGATCAGTTCATCGCCGCCGCCCCGGAGAAGGTCTGGCGCGCGCTCACCGATCCCGAACTGCACGCGAAGTGGTGGGCACCCGGCGACATCGGCCCGGACGTCGGCCACGAGTTCCATCTGGAGATGCCCGGGTTCGGCTCGATCCCGTGCCGCGTAACCGAATCCGAGCCGCCGTCGAAGTTCGTCTACACCTTCAACGGCGACTGGACCCTCACCTGGACGCTCGTCGCCGAAGGCCAGGGCACCCGGCTCCTGCTCAACCACTCCGGCTTCGACCTCGACGACAAACGCCAGGCCGACGCGTGCGAGCGGATGGGCCCCGGCTGGCGCGACGGCGTGCTGCCCCGGCTGGCGAAGCTCGACCTAGGCTGAGCCCTCAGGCTGGACGGCGAGCGTAGACCACCGCCTGCGGCACCTCGCTGTCCAACTCCTCCACCCATTCCGCGGTGACGGTGAATCCGGCCTCCCGCAACCACTCCGACACCTGCGCGGGCTGCCGGCGGTGGACGTACACCTGCATCGCGTGCCCGCCGTAACCCTGCGTCTTCAACCGGGCGACGTCGCCGACGTGGAAGCCGATCGCGACCGGTGCGCCGGGCCGCAACACGCGGTAGAACTCCGAGATCGCAGTGGGCACCTCGTCGTCCGGGACGTGGATCAAGGCCCACCACGACAGCAGCCCGGCCACCGAAGCGGCGGGCAGCGGGAGCGCGGTCATCGACCCGACCGCGAACCGCAGCCCCGGGTGATCCCGCCGGGCCACCTCGATCATGCCGGGCGAAAGGTCCAGGCCGAACGCGTCGAGACCAAGGCCGTTCAGGTGCGCGGTGACGTGCCCGGTGCCGCAGCCGACGTCGGCGACCGGGCCGTTTCCCTGCACCTGCGCGGCAAACAAGCCCAACGTCATTCGCAGCGAAGGACTTTTGGCGATCGAGTCGCGCAAGCGGTCGGCGTAGCTGTCGGCGACGGTGTCGTACGAGGTCCGGGTGTCGGTCAGCCAGGTCTGCACGACGGCCACGCTAGCTCAACGGCGCGCCGAACCACTGGCGAAGCGCGGGTTCCAGCCCGTCCGGAACACCGGCCCACGCCACGTATCCGTCCGGCCGGACCAGCTTCGCCTCGGCACCCGTCTCGACGTGGTGCACCCGATCCGCCCACCGAGCCGCGATATCGCCGAACTGGTTGCCTGGATCCATGAGAACGCCGCGTCCGGCCCGCAGTTCCGGACCGAGATCGTGCGCGGGAAGCCCGACCAGCGGATGGTCCTCACTGCCCGGCAACGGGTAGCGGAATCCCATGCCGGACAGCATGTCGTCCAGCAAGTACTGGACTTCGGGCAACTGCACCAGCTCCGTGAACAACGACCGGGCCGCGGCCGAATCGGGGCCGCCGTCCAGAAGCAGAGACTGCGCCTGGACGTTGCGCAGCACCGCCGCGCCGACCGGATGCCGTTCCGCGTGATAGCTGTCCAGCAATCCCTCGGGCGCGGTGCCGCGAATTGCCGCGCCGAGCTTCCAGCCGAGGTTCATCGCGTCCTGGATTCCCGCGTTCATGCCTTGCGCACCAAAGGGAAGGTGCACGTGCGCGGCGTCGCCGGCCAGGAAGACACGGCCGTGCCGGTACTGCGCGGCCTGCAGCGCGGCGTTCGTGATCCGGCGTGCGTAACGGAGTTCGACCAGTTCCACGCGATCGCCGAAGACCGTCTTCAGCCCGGTGCGGATCTCGTCCTCGGTGACCGGCGTGTCCCGTTCCAGCGACCAACCGGGTCCGCCGAACGTCAGCCGGCGCAGCGGGCGGCCTTCAGCGTCGACGCCGAGCGGGAACACCTGCGCGCGATAACCCTCCGGGGTGATCGTAGTCATCGGGACCTCGGCGCTCAGCCGCACGTCGGCGGCCACCATGGTCGCGGTCCCGGGACGGCCGGAGAACTCCGCGCCCAGCAGCTTCCGGACCGTGCTGCGCCCGCCGTCGGCGGCGACCAGGTACTGGGACCGGACCGTGGCACCGTTAGCGAATCTCGCGGTGACGCCGTCCGCGTCCTGCTCCAGCCCGATCAGTTCGTGCTCCCGGCGGACGTGGATTCCTTCCGCGGCAAGGTGTTCCTCCAGGAATCCCTCGATCGCCACCTGCGGCACCGACCGCCACGGGAACCGGTGCCGTTTGTGGACCAGCGGCAGCAGATTCCCGGCGAAATGCGCTGTCGTGACCGGATAGTCGCCGGTGGCCAGCAGCGGTTCGAGCAGGCCGCGCTGGTCGAACGCCTCCTGAGTCCGGGACTGCAGCCCGCCCGCCTTGGACAGTTCGCTCGCCTGCGGCAGCCGGTCCACCAGCACGCAGGACACTCCGGCGAGCCGCAGTTCGTTCGCCGCTGTCATCCCGGTCGGCCCGGCGCCGACGACGAGCACCTCGGCAGTCATGATCTCTCCCCTCGAGGGTCGGTGTGTTCGGAACCGACTCTCGGCCCGGCATCGGCGGGCGAGCCAGAAAGCGACACGATTGCGGCGGATTCCGACATGAGTACTCTCGATCCGGTGGATTCCGACTACGACGACCTCGACCGCCAGCTCGTGCACGCCCTGCAGATCGACCCGAGGGCCCCGTTCAGCACGATCGCCGACGCGCTCGCCGTGTCGGATCGCACCATCGCGCGCCGCTACGCGCGACTCCGGTCGACTGGAGCGGTTCGAGTCATCGGCAGCGTCAACGAGACGGCTTCCGGTGCGGTGCAATGGTTCCTGCGCATCCGGTGCGCACCCGCCGCAGCAGGCGCGGTCGCCGAGGCACTCGCTCGGCGGCCGGACACCGCTTGGGTGAGCCTCACGTCCGGCGGCACCGAAATCACCTGCACGGTCCGCATCGAAAACGAGGCCGACAGCGAAGCGTTGCTGCTGGCCAAACTTCCCCGCACCCCGCGCGTCGAGGGCGTCACCGCGCATTCGGTGCTGCACGCGTTCTACGGCGGACCGGACAACCTGGTCGCCAAACTCGGCGCGCTGGACGAAGCCACCGTCGCCCGGTTGCGCCCGCCGCCGCTCCCCCGTCGCCCAGGACCGGCGACCCTCGACGACGGCGACCGCACACTCCTCGCCGCACTGGCCGCCGACGGCCGCGCCGGGTTCGAACAACTCGCCGCCGAGACCGGCTGGTCCCCCACGACCGTCCGCCGCCGGATGGCGGAACTGCGCGAACGGGACGTGCTGTACTTCGACCTCGACCTCGACTGGCGGTTGCACGGCAAGGGAATCCGGACACTGCTGTGGCTTTCGGTCGCCCCGTCGGCATTGGAAGAGGCCGGGGCCGCGCTGGCCACGCACCCGGAAGTCGCGTTCGCCGCCGCGACCACCGGCCCGACCAACCTCTACGCGACAGCGGTGTGCGCGAGCCAGCACGAGCTGTACCGCTACCTCACCACCAGCGTCGCCGCGCTTCCCGCGGTCACCCACGTGGAAACGGCACCGGTGATCAAGACGGTCAAACGGGTAGCAAACCGGCTGTGACGCAGTACGAACGGGCGCCCTCCCGGTCAGCGGTTGACAGCGCGGCGGTGACCCGTCAATGATTCGTTCGGCTTTCCCCGGTGGGAAATTCCCGAACGCGTCCGCGAACTGTCCCCGCCTTTTCGAGGAGACATCGATGTCATCGGTCAGCCGTCGCAGATTCATGCAACTCGCCGCGGCCACCGCCGCGGGCACGGCGTTGCCCGCGAGCATCGCGCGGGCGGCTTCAGTGCCCGCCGCCGTGCGCACCGGCACGCTCGCGGACGTCGAGCACGTTGTCGTGCTGATGCAGGAAAACCGGTCGTTCGACCACTATTTCGGGACCCTCAACGGCGTCCGCGGCTTCGGCGACCCGCGCCCGGTTTCGCTGCCGAGCGGGAAATCCGTGTGGAACCAGGCCGACGCGGGCGGCACCGAAACGCTGCCGTTCCGGCCCGCCGAGGACAACCTGGGCCTCACCTTCATCGAGGACCTCAACCACGACTGGAACGGCACGCACACCGCGTGGAGCACCGGCCGCTGGGACAAGTGGATCCCGGCGAAAACCCGCACCACGATGGCGTATCTGACGCGCAAGGACATCCCGTTCCACTACGCGCTCGCCGACGCGTTCACCATCTGCGACGGATACCACTGCTCGATGCTGTCCTCGACCGACCCGAACCGGTACTACATGTACACCGGCTGGACCGGAAATGACGGTTCCGGCAACGGACCGGTGCTGGGCAATGAAGAATCCGGCTACGGCTGGACCAGTTTCCCGGAAATCCTGGAAAAGGCCGGGGTTTCGTGGAAGATCTACCAGGACGTCGGCAACGGTCTCGACAAGGAGCACAAGTGGGGCTGGACCGATGACGCGTACATCGGCAATTACGGCGACAACTCGCTGCTTTACCTGACGCAGTACCAGAAATCGACCCCGGGCAGTCCGCTCTACGACAACGCGCGCACCGGCACCCACGCCGCCGCGGGCGACGGTTTCTTCGACCACCTCACCGCGGACGTCAAAGCGAACCGCTTGCCGCAGGTTTCCTGGATCGTAGCGCCGGAAGCGTACTGCGAACATCCAGCGTGGCCCGCCAATTACGGCGCCTGGTATGTCTCTGGTGTACTCGACGCGCTCACGTCGAATCCGGACGTGTGGAGCAAAACCGTCCTGCTCATCACTTACGACGAGAACGACGGTTTCTTCGACCACGTCGTCCCGCCGTATCCGCCGCGCGACGCGAACTGGGGCAAATCGACGGCGAGCGTCGCCGGAGAATGGTACGAAGGCGGCGCGGCCGCATCGTATCTGACCGGAATGCCTTACGGACTCGGCCCGCGCGTGCCGCTGCTGGCCGTCTCGCCGTGGAGCACCGGCGGCTGGGTCTGCTCGCAAACCTTCGACCACACGTCGCTGATCCAGTTCGTCGAAAAGCGATTCGGCGTGCACAACCCGAATATTTCGCCGTGGCGCCGTGCGGTGTGCGGGGACCTCACGTCGGCGTTCGACTTCACCGGAGCCAACAGCGGCGTCCCGTCCCTGCCCGGCACCGGCGACTACCAACCGCCCGCCGACCACAGCACCCCGCCGACCTACCACCCGGTGCCGCCCTCGAACGGCTCGCTCCCGAAGCAGGAACCCGGCACCCGCAAGGCCCGCGCGCTGCCGTACGACCTGGCCGCGGACACCGAGGCCCGCGACGGCCGGATGTACTTCACCTTCACCAACTTCGGCGACGCCGGAGCCGGGTTCCACGTGACGTCGAAGATGCGTTCCGACGGGCCGTGGCCGTACACCGTGGAGGGCCACAAGTCGGTCAGCGACAGCTGGCACCTGCCGAGCGGCGCGGGAGATTGGTACCAGTACTCGGTTTTCGGCCCGAACGGCTGGCTCCGCGAACAAGCCGGAACCATCGGCGGCTTGGGACCGGAGGTGACTGCGCGGCACGACGCTGGCTATGTGACGGTCACGTTCACGAACCCGAGCAGCCGAACGGTCACCTTCACCGGCGTTGACGCTTACGCGCCCACCGAGGCTTACCAGTACACGCTCGCCCCGGGCACTTCACGAGCCGTGCCGAAGTGGGGCGTCGCGAACGGCTGGTACGACATCACGGTGAAGGCGGATCACGACGGGCAGTACGTTCGGCGTTTCGCGGGCCACGCGGAGACCGGCCAAGCCTCGACCAGCGACCCGGCCATCGCCACCGACTAAGCGGTACGTGAGGGGAACCCTGAGGGAATCTGATTCCCTCAGGGTTCCCCTCACGGCTTTCGGAAGCCAGCCACCGCCAGTCCGACTGCGGCCAGCACGACCGCCAGCCCGCCGAACCCCGCCCCCAACGTCGCCGCCGAGGCGATCGCGCCGACCAGCAGCGGTCCGCCCGCGTCGCCCAGTTCGCGGCCGACCTCAGCCGCGCCCATCGTCTGCCCGAGCCGTTCCTTGGGCGCGGCACCGGCCAGATGCGCGAACCCGATCGGCGTCGCCACCCCGACCCCGACCCCGATCGCGACCGCCGCCGCCAGCACCCCCGCGATACCAGGAATCAGCGCCCCCAACGCCAGCCCAGCGGCGGTCAGCAGCAACCCGCCAGCCATCCCCCACCCGTCGGGAATCCGCCCGGCGTCCCGGAGCCGTCCGGCCCACGGCTGCACCAGTGCGGAGCACAACGCCAGCACCGATACCACCGCACCGGTCGCGACCGTGCCGAGCCCGCTCGCCGCTCCCGTCACCGGCAGGAATCCGATACCCACCGCGAGCGCACCGGTCGTTCCGGCCAGCACCGCGGTCGGCCGCAGGAACCCAGGCTCAGCGAGGCGACGGGCAAGGTCGAGAACGGTCTGCCGCTGGCGCGGCAACGGCTCCGGCGCGGGCACCACCAACGCGGCCCACCCCGCGACAGCGAAGGCCAGCACCGCGAGAGTGCCGAACAGCAAGGAAAACCCGCCGAGCAGGATCAGCACGCCGCCGAGCAACGGGCCGAGCGCGTAACCGACGCTCTTCCAAGCCCCGTAACCGCCGAACGCCCGCCCCTGCCGTTTCTCCGGCGACAACCGCGCGACCAGCGCCCCGGCCGCGGGCGAGAAGGCCGCCGCGGCCGCGCCCTGCCCGAACCGCGCCAGCCCGACCGCCGCCGGATTCCCCGCGACGACAAACGCCGCCGACGCGAGCGCGAACGCCAGCAACCCGCCGAGCAGCACCGGCCGCGGCCCGATCCGGTCGGCCAGCGAGCCGAACACCGGTTTCAGCACGACCTCGGCGCCGTCGTAGACCGCGAGCAGGAGTCCCAAGGTCAGGAGGGAATCGCCGTGCGTGTAGGCGCCCAAGCTGGCGGCGATGCTGTGCGCCCCGAACGCGGTGACGAACCCGGCGGCGTACAGCGGACGCAGCTCAGCGGAACCCATGCGAAACCCTCACTTCTGCCGCGGGGACTGAATATTCCGCCCGGAGTGGTCGGCGAACGGTCGCACGCCATCCCTGGCCGGCTCGCTCACCAGGACCCATCCGAACCCTCACCACTGCGGCGCGCCAGTCGAACCCGCCCGCCGCGGTCGGCGAACAACCACATCCGCCCCACGCCGTCCCGAGCCGAGACCAACCGCACTCAACTCACCAAGACCCATCCGAACCTCGCCACTGAGCAGCGGCCAGCAAACCTGCCCGGCACAGTCGGCGAACAGCCCCATCCGCCACACGCCACCTTCAGGCGCACTCGACTCACTACGCCCCATCCGAACCACCACCGCGGCGCGGCCAGCCAAGCCCATCCGCCACACGCCGCCCCCAAGCGCACTCGACGCACCACGACCCATCCGAACCCGCACCACCGCGGCACGGCCAGCAAACCCATCCGCCGCACGCCGCGTTCACCCCCGCCCGAAGCCCTCACATCTGGTGCAGGGCTTCGAAAACCCGCTCGGTGTACTCGGCAAGCCGCTCCGCGCAATGCTTCAACCGCTGCTCCGCCTCCCCGGCAGAAGGCGCGCCGAACACATCCCGCGCCTTCAAATCCCGATGCCAGCGCCGCAGCCGCTCGAGGCTCTGCTCTTCCTCCTCCAGTTCGGCCATCGTGAACTTGCCGATCCGGATTTCCTTGTCGATCTCGGCGTCGAACTTCCCGCAGTCGCCCAGGAACTCCGCCCACTCCTCTTCCCGCTCGGCGGTGAACAGCTCGACCAGCCGCGAACCGTCGCGTTCGGCGGCGTCGAGTGTGATCACCTCGCCGTCGCCGCGTTCGGCCAGTTCGGCGACCCGCGCGACGCCGCCGGCGAACCCGGGCACGTCCGGCACCGCCCAGGCGCCCTGCCCGAGCGACAACGCGCCCACCCGCCGCAGCTCGCGCCACACGGCGACCCGATGCCGCGACGGTCCGGACGGCACCCGCACCACCAGCACCAGCCACTTGTCGTCTGCCACAATGCTGAATGTAGCACGTGTTACATTCAGCGAGGTAGCGCCGCCAGGAACGCGCCGACCGTCCGGTCCGCCAGCGCCTGCCGGTCCGCCAACGGCAGCGAGAGGCACTGCAGCGTCACGCCGTCGATCATCGCGAACACCTGCGCCGCCACGTCCTCGGACAGTCCGGCGTCGACATACCACTGCCGCAGCTCGCGATCGAGCTTCGCGTTTTCCTCCCGCAGCACCGGATCCACCACGGCAGCCGCCGCGTACGCGAGCCACACCCGGGCCCGCCGGGAGCGCGGTTCGTCCAGCGGCAGCCACAGTTCGACGTAGCCGGCGATCGATTTCGGTTGCGCCGCTTCGATTTCCGCCAGGAACTGCTCTCCCGCGTACTCGAAACCGGCGCGCACGAGGTCGTTCTTCGTCCGGTAGTAATACTGCACCTGAGCCGGAGAAACACCCGCCACGGCGGCGACCGTCCGGACGCTCAGCGCGCCGATTCCCTGCTCCGCCAACACTTCCAGCACAGCATCGAGCACATGGGAAGCCCGCTTCACTGCCGAGACGCCCCCGTGCGCGCCCGCCACGCGACGGCGACCAGTTCGAGAATCCCGATCACTCCCACCACCACGCCGACCTGCCGCAGCCCGACCACCGGCGTCTCGACGTCGTGGAACACGAAGTACAGCACCGCACCGACGACCACCATCAGCACGCCGACCGCGACGTGCCCCCATTTCCCGTTCATCTCGCACCCTCCTATACGAACGTACAATACGACCGTACAGGATCAAGCAGTCTTCCGCGCCGCCAACCGTTCGACAATCCCGGCCTTGCTCCGCTCCGCCCGCTCCACCGCGAACCCGGCCGCCGCGAGCAACGGCAGCGGCCGGCGGGTCAGGTAGTCCCCCAGCTGCCACACGGTCAGCTTCTCCACCAGCCGCTGCACGGCGAGAACGAACCACCGGTCGCTGCCGACGTGGTCCAGCAGCAACAGCCGCCCGTCCGGGCGCAGCACCCGGTGCATCTCCGCGATCGCGCCGCGCTCGTCCGGGACGCCGCACAAGCCCAGCGTGCAGACGACCGTGTCGAACGAGCCGTCCGGGAACGGAAGGGACTGCGCGTCGGCCTCGGTCAGCGTCACCTCGCGCCCGAGCTCAACAGCCCGGCGGCGCGCGAGGTCCAGCATCGACGGGCTGAGGTCGATCCCGGTCAGCCGCACATCCGGCGGATACAACGGCAGATTCCGCCCGGTCCCGACGGCGACCTCCAGCACCTCCCCGGCAGCCTGCCCGCACACCCACTCGCGGCCGTCGGCGAGCAGCGCCGCCTCGACCCACGCGATGTCCCGGTCGTACCGCGGCGCGGCCTCGTCCCACGTCCGCCGCAGCCAGTCCTGTCCCCGCTCCGCCATCGTCGTGAACTCCTCTCCGCCGGGGCTTTCCCAGTACCCTCGCATCCCGTGGGGGACTTCGACTACGACTCGGAACTGCGCCGCCACGACCGGCACCTGCGCGAGGCCGCCGACGTCCAGCCGGACGACCACGTCCTCGACATCGGCTGCGGTACCGGGCAGACCACCCGCGCCGCCGCTCGGCGCGCGATTCGCGGCAGCGCGCTGGGAATCGGCCTGTCCGCCTCGCTGCTCGCCCGCGCCGAGCGAGCGGCCGCGGACGTGCCCAACGTCCGGTTCGTCCAGGCGGACGCGCAGGCGCATCCGTTCCCGCCGGCGGCGTTCACGCTCGGGCTGAGCCGGTTCGGCACGATGTTCTTCGCCGATCCGGCCGCCGCGTTCGCCACCATCGCCCGCGCGCTGCGGCCCGGGGCGCGGCTCGTGCAGCTGGTATGGCAGGAGCGGCGCCGCCAGGAATGGGTCACCGCGATCCACCGCGCGCTCGCCGAGGCCGATCCGCCGGACGGCACCGCGCCCGGAGGCAAAGTCCGAGCCCTCGCCCGGCTGCGCGCCGAAATGGCGAAGCACCACAGCCGCGACGGCGTCTGGTTCAACGCCCGGGCGTGGCTCGTC
Organism: Amycolatopsis sp. NPDC003676; assembly: GCF_053587275.1. Lineage (NCBI taxonomy): Bacteria > Bacillati > Actinomycetota > Actinomycetes > Pseudonocardiales > Pseudonocardiaceae > Amycolatopsis > Amycolatopsis sp. NPDC003676. The sequence goes on along the minus strand of NZ_JBSFNS010000078.1, from coordinate 4,046 downwards.
ACCGCGCGCCGGACCTGAATGTCACAAACTCCCGGCGGCCGGCGTCCTATGGGCGATCGTCCCCAGAACGCGAAGGAGCCACCCATGACAGCGCCCGGCGAAGCGAGCCCGGACCTCGCCACCGAGACCTTCCTCGCCCACCGGAACCTGCTGTTCACCGTGGCGTACGAGATGCTCGGCTCGGCCGCCGACGCCGAGGACGTGCTGCAGGAAACCTGGCTGAAGTGGGCGGGCGTCAACCTCGACGAGATCCGCGAACACCGCGCGTACCTGGTCCGCATCACCACGCGCCAGGCGCTGACCCGGCTGCGCACGCTCGGCAGGCGCAAGGAGTCCTACGTCGGGACCTGGCTGCCTGAACCGCTGCTCACCGCGCCGGACGTCGCCGAGGACGTCGAACTGGCCGACAGCGTCTCGATGGCGATGCTGCTGGTGCTCGAAACGCTGCGGCCGACCGAGCGCGCGGTGTTCGTGCTGCGCGAGGTCTTCGACGTGCCTTACGACGAAATCGCCGAAGCGGTCGGCAAAACCCCGGCAGCGGTGCGGCAGATCGGGCACCGGGCACGGTCGCACGTGTCCGCCCGCCGTCCGCGCGGCGACGTCACGCCCGCCGAAACCCGCGGCGCGCTCGACGCGTTCCAGAAGGCCGTCGAGACCGGCGACCTGCAGGGACTGCTCGACCTGCTCGCCCCTGACGTCGTCTTCCTCGGCGACGGCGGCGGCGTGAAGCAGGCGGTGCCGCGGCCGATCGTCGGCGCGGACAAGGTCGCGCGGCTGCTGACCGCGGGCGGTGCCCAGATCCCCGCGCCGCTGCGCCCGATGCAGGTCAACGGGCATCCGGCGCTGGTGCTGAAGCTCGACGGCGAGGTCGACACGGTGCTCACGCTGCGCATCGACGACGGCAAGATCACCGGCCTCTACGCGGTGCGGAATCCGGCGAAGCTGTCGCACATGGACTCGGAAACCGCCCTTCGCCGCTGATTCCGGCCAGTGCTACGCACAGTAGCCCTGACTCTGGCGCGCGCCACCCGGACGGACCATGCCATCCTGGTCCCGCCAGGGGCGGCCCGCCGGGCCGCCGCCGTACCGAGGAGAGGACCGACGTGGGCGTTGTCAGCTGGATCGTGCTGGGCCTGATCGCCGGGTTGATCGCGAAGGCCCTCATGCCGGGCAAGGACCCGGGCGGCTGCATCATCACCATCCTGCTCGGGATCGGAGGCGCGTTCGTGGGCGGCTGGATCGGCAAAACGCTGTTCCACACCCAGCTCGGGACGTTCTTCGACCTGCGCACGTGGGGTCTCGCGGTGCTCGGCGCGCTGGTCATCCTGACCGGCTACCGGCTCATCGTGGGCGGCCGCCGCCGCGACTGATCCCCGGGGCGGCCCGCTCGGCGTGAGCGGGCCGCCCCACTCCTCGTGGTCCGGCCGGACTCACCCGGGCGAGGCCTCGAATTGAACGCGGGCCCGGATTCCGGGCTCGTTTCGTGGCAGAATCAGCGGAGAAGTTTCGGCCAGGTCGACGGGCGGAGCGGACGATGGCGCTGCGCGACCACGAACAACATCAGCTGGACGAGATCGAACGATGCCTCGCCCAGGAGAACCCGCGCCTTGCCCGCCGGTTCGAGAAGTTCCGCCCGATGCCGGTGATCACCTTCGCCGCGGCCGCGCTCGGCGTGCTCAGCGTGTTCCTCACCGGCCTGGTCACGCTCGTGGTCGGGTTCGGCATGGCCTCCGCCCCGCCGATCGCGGTGGGCGCGGTCCTCACGACGGCGATCCCGCTCGCGATCATCTGGTTCTACCGCTGCCACTGGCGCTGACGCCTGCCAGGAAAGCGTCGTCAAGCAGCCACGCGCCCGCGCCCGAAACGGCGGAACAACGCGAAACCCGCGATCGCCGTCACCAACTCCCACGCAACCGTCGTAATCACCGACACCGACAGCACATCGACCTGATCCGGAGACGACGACCGCAACTGCCCCCGCGCATCCACCCGCACCCGCGTCAGCCCACGCGCCGCCGGGTCCGAACGCAGCGGGATGTTGGCTTCCTCGGTGCCGCCGTCCGGGGCGGTCCAGGTGACGCGCCGGGTGTCGGGCATCGCGGCGCCCTCGGTGCCGCGCAGCGCGCCGGACTCGGGCGCGACGGACGCGACCACGGACCGGCCGGGCGCGCGCTCGATCGCCGCGGCGCCCTGCCGGTGGATCCAGAACCCCAGCCAGAGCCCGGCCACCGCCGAGACCGCGACGGCCGCGGCCAGGACGGGAAGGAGGAACACGCGACCGCGCACCGCGGACGCGCCGAAACCACCAGAAGCCATGTCCTAGAGAATGCCGGGAAAACCGGGCGCACGGCAGGGTTTGCGGACAAATGTGCCCAAGTCGCGGGAAAAGCCGCCCGCGACGGGCAAACGACGCCGCGTCGATGCCCGGTTTCACCCGTTCTTTTCACTCATTCGTGGGTAACGCCACACGGAGGCAACCCAGACGCGACTGGCTGCCCGAGAGCGGCGGGCCAGTCGCAGACCATTCCGCGGCGCCCGCACCGTGTCGTTTATTGCCGCTGTCTTCCGCCAGTACGTGGGATTCTTCCGGAACGCGCAATCACCCGCCGGACGCGCTCAGCAATGCCTGTCCGGTGGCCGTCACCGCGTGCCGCACCGTGTTCCCGTCCTGCTGGCTCTCCACCAATCCCGCGCGACGCAGGACGCCCGCGTGTTTGCCCGCCGCCACCGGGGTCACGCCGATCTCGCCGGCCAATTCGGCGGTGGAGAGCGGGACCGCCAGCGCGTGCAGCGCGCGGGCCCGGGTCGTGCCGAGCAGATCCGGCAGCGGGTCCCGCGCGGCGTCGCCTGCCGCGATCGCGCGTTCCGCGGGCGCGCCCCAGACCACCGGCAGCTCTGGTCCGGTGCCCGGATCCGGTTCCACGACCCGGAAATAGGCCGGGATCACGAGCAAGCCTCCGAAGTAGACACTGCGGTCGGCGGGCGGTTCGCCGGACAACTCCGGGCGCTCCCAGCGAATCGGCGCGGCGGCTTTGTCTCCGGCGGACGGCCAAGTCGGCGACTGCCGAGCCGAGCCGTACGACGCGAGTGCCGAGCCGAGCAGGGCGCGCGCCCCGTCGGCCAGCTCCCCGACCCACGACGGCGTGACCCCGTGCACGAAAAACGTCTGGATGTCCGCGCGCAGCGTCGTTTTCGGGACGTGCACGAGACCGTCTCCCGCGACCGGGCCGATCTGCCGCCGCCGGTCCGGCTGCCTCAGCGCTCCCGCGTGCCGGATGCCCGGCGCGCCGGACGGCAGCGCCCGCAACGCCCGGTTGCGGATCTCCAGCGCGGCCGCCGGACGCGGCTGCGGAAGCAGGCTCTCCCGGCGAAGTTGCTTGCGGGCGCGCGCGGACCAGACCCGCAGCCCGCTCGCCGGACGGCGGCTCTGCAGAGCCGTGAGGCTCAGCACCAGTTCCCACAGCGGATCGGGGCCGGTGCGCCGCCTCGTCCGGCCGAAATCGTCGTCGGTGAAATGAATGCGCAACGCCATGTGCTCCCCCTGCCCCCCGACATGGTTGCGCTTCCAGAGTGCCGCGCGGATCCGCCGCTGTCCAGGCGCTTTTTCCCGGAGGGGAAAGAACCCACCGAATGCCAGCGAATCTCGCTGAATCAGGTGGTCGGTCCGCACACAGTTCGCAGCGGAACCGCGAAAGCGAGACAAATCGTCTCGCCGGATCGGGCGCACGCATTAGCCGGAAGCGCCGTGCCCGCCCGGAGGCCGCCGGATCCAGGCCGTGCGGCACGGCTCCCGCCGGTTTGCGGGCGCCGCCGGAGTGCCGATGGACCAGCAGTTCCCGACATTTGCCGCAGGCGTTTTCCCCCACCCGGGCGACTATTTCCGCCGTGAAATGCGAAACGGGGCCCGGCCGCGTGGGCCGGACCCCGTTTCCGGTGCCTCAGTGCGTCGGGCTCAGCCGAGCAGGAGGCCGTTGCCGCCGGCGACGGCGTTGTCGAAGCGCTTGGAGATCTCGGCCCAGTTGAAGATGTTCCACAGGGCGTTGACG
>NZ_JBSFNS010000077.1:0-41663 GCF_053587275.1 Amycolatopsis sp. NPDC003676 | reverse complement strand
GCGCCCGGTCGGGGGGCGCTGGACACGGCGGTAAAGTGCCCTTGACAAGCACCCCCAGACCGCAGGGACGCTTTATATCGGGGTGCGGGCGAGGGGCTGGGTGCTTCGAACGTTGGGTGCACCGGCGGCGGTTGGCGGTGGGGGGCGAGCGCCCCAATGTGGCGTTCGGTGCGTCTGATGCACCCAATGTGGCATTGGGGCGCACCGGCGGCAGCGGCTCTGGGCGGACGGGAGCCTCACGTACTTGGGCGTGGGTGGGCAGATGGGTGAGTTTCTGGTGTCGCTGATCGGGATTGTGCGACCTTCGTAGGTGGCGTTTGGAGCCGTCTAGTGCTGTGAGGGGAGTACTGCGAAACGGGCGTTTTTCTGATTTCGGCACATTCCGCTGTGGACAGTGCGGATGAAACGGACTTTGGCCGCACTCGTCCCTTGTGTCGCGATGAGGGGAGCAGATAACGGTTCCGCACGGGAAAGCCGGACGCTTCCCCGGCGGGCGGGGGCAGTCCTAGTCTCTTTCCGGCGGCAGGCGGGGTCGAGGCCGCGCAACACGAGGGAGTTGCTGTGCGTAGAAGCGTCACCATGTTTCTTTCGCTGGCGGTGGTGGGCGGCTTGGCCGCTTCGCCTGCCGTGGCGTCGGCTCAGGGGCGGGCGGACATTCCGCAATCGCATCCGGCTTGGGCCAATCCGCAGTCCAAGGTGGCCGACACGGCTGGGTCGTCCACAATGGACTTTCGGGTTTACCTGAATCTCAAGGACCAGGGGGCGGCCGAGGCTGCCGCGCAGTCGGTGTCCGATCCGAACAGTCGTGGCTACCGGCACTATCTTTCGCCGGACCAGGTGCGCGACCAGTTCGCGGCTTCCGACCAGACTGTGTCCGCGGTGAAGAATTGGCTGTCCGCAAGCGGATTCGCCACCGGCGAGGTGCCGTCCAACCGGGCGTACGTCGAGGCGACCGGTACCGCTGACCAGGTGCAGCGCGCGTTCGCCGTGAACCTGGGCAAGTACCAGGTCAAGGGGCAGACGCTGCGGGCGGCGGACAAGGACCTGTCCGTTCCGGCGTCGCTGGCCAAGGACGTGCTCGGCGTCGTCGGCATTGACCAGGCGACGAATCTGTTCAAGCCGGACCACACCGACGGTGCGGACACTCCGGCGACGAAGCAGTCTCGCGTGCAGGGCAGCCCGTCGACCGCGCCGCCCAGCAAGGGATTCCGCAACTCGGGACCGTGCAGCGCCTACTACGGCGAGAAGACCGACACGACTGACCCGGCCTACAACGGCAAGCAGCTTCCGTACGCGCCGTGCGGTTACACGCCCGCGCAGCTGCGTTCGGCGTACGGCTTGGACCAGGCCGCGAAGCTCGGCGCGGACGGTCGCGGCACCACGATCGCCATCGTGGACGCGTTCGCCTCGCCGACGATCTACGCCGACGCGTCCGAGTACGCCAAGCGCAACGATCCGGCGCACCCGCTGACCCAGCAGCAGTTCAAACAGCACATCTTCCCGCCGAACCCGGTGCTCGAAGGACCGGACCAGTGCGACGCTTCCGGCTGGTACGGCGAGGAAACCCTGGACGTCGAGGCCGCGCACGGGCTCGCCCCGGGCGCGAACATCCTGTACGTCGGCGGGCAGGACTGTGAAGACCTGTCGCTGGACACCGCGCTGAACTACGTCGTCGCGGGGCACAAGGCCGACATCATCTCCAACTCCTACGGCGACACCGGCGAGGACATCCCGGCCTCCGAGGTCAAGGTGTTCAACCACATCTCGCTGCAGGCGGTGCTCGAGGGCATCGGCGTGTACTTCTCCTCCGGCGACAACGGGGACGAGGTCGCGCGGCTGGGCACGCCGTCGCCGGACTTCTCCGCTTCGGCTCCTTGGGTGACCGCGGTCGGCGGCACCTCGTTGGCGGTCGGCCAGGACGGCAAGCGGATCTTCGAAACCGGTTGGGAGACCGGCAAGTCGACGCTGACCGACGGCGCCTACGCCCCGGCGTTCCCGGGTGCGTTCAACGGCGGCGCGGGCGGCGGGACGAGCCGACTGTTCGGCCAGCCCTTCTACCAGAAGGGGATCGTGCCGGACGCGCTGTCCACGAAGAACCAGACCGGCGGCGCGAAGGGCCGCGTAGTCCCGGACATCTCCGCGGTCGCCGACCCGAACACCGGTTTCCTGGTGGGCCAGACGCAGACCTTCCCGGACGGCGTCTACTACGACCAGTACCGGATCGGCGGCACGAGCCTGGCGTCGCCGGTGTTCGCGGGCGTGATGGCGGTGGCCGACAGCCTCGACCACTTCCACCACGGGTTCATCAACCCGGTGCTGTACCAGCTGACGTCGCGCACGTCGGCGATCCACGACGTGCAGCACGTCGACGGAGCGGTGCAGCGCGTGGACTTCGCCAACGGGACCGACGCCTCCGGCGGGCTGAAGACCTCCGCCCGGGTGCTCGACTACCCGAACCTGACGATCCACACGACCAAGGGCTACGACGACGTGACGGGCCTCGGCTCGCCCAACGGAGTGGCGTTCCTGCTGCTGGTGTGACCGAGGGGTGAAAGGAAGGGCCTGCCGGGAGTTCCGGCAGGCCCTTCCTTGCGTTCACGGCACGGGGACCGGCGGGTGTCGCAGTGCGCGGACGGCGGAGGAGCGCAGCGGGGAAAGCGCGGTGGCGACCAGGACGAACCCGCCGGCGAGCAGCACCGCGGGCGCGCCGAACGCGGCGCCGATCGGTCCGGCGAGGAGTTCGCCGATCGGGATGCCCGCGTAGGAGCCGAAATCGTCGAACGCGGCCATCCGCGACAGAAGGTGCCCGGGGATGTTTTCCTGCAACGTCGTATCCCAGGCGACACCCATGACTCCGGCGGAGAACCCGGCGACGAACGTCGTCCCGGCCAGCACGGCGAAGTTCGCGTGCGTGCCGAGCGCGAACAGCGGCAGCGCGGTCAGGGCCGCACCAACCAGTCCGACCGGCAGCAGTCGTTTCGGCGCGAGCCGGTACATCACCAGCCCGGCCAGCAGCGCGCCCACCGCGCGCACGCTCAGCGCCGCGCCCCATCCGGCCGCGCCGATGGTGTCCTGCGCGATGCCCGGCCCGAGCACCAGCCAGCCGCCGGTGAAGACGATGTTGTAGACGGTGAACGCCGTGACCACCCGCCACAGCCACGGGATCCGCCAGAACTGCCGCCAGCCGATTCGCACACTGTGCAAGACGCTGTGCTGCTCGGATTTTTCCGCCGGGGGCAGCGTGATCGCCTGGTAGAGCAAGGCGGCGAGCACGAACGACACCCCGTCGGCGGCGATCGCCCAGCCGCCGCCGACCGTGCCGACCAGGACCCCGGCGACGGCCGGACCGGCCACCTTGGTGATGTTCCGTCCGGTGGCCAGCAGCGAGTTCGCCTGGCGCAGCGACTCCGGCGGGACGATCTGCGGGACGATCCCGCGCAGCACCGGCGTCGTGAACGCGGTGCAGATTCCGCCGAGGAACTCGGTCGCGACGAGGGCGCCCAGCGAGTAGTTGCCGGTGAGCAGGATGGCCGCGGCCGCCAGCTGGGCCGCACCGGCGCCGAGGTTCGACAGCCGCAGCACGCGGTTGCGCGGGAACCGGTCGCCGACCGCGCCGCCCACGAGCAGGAACGCCAGCAGCGGCACGATCCCGGCGGCGAGCACGATGCCGAGGTCGGTCGGACTGTGGCTGCTGCCCAGCACCGCGAAGGACAAGGCGACCGGGGTCATGGCGCTGCCCAGCAGCGAGACAAGTCGTCCGGCGTAGAAAATCGCGAACGCGCGATGGCGCAACGGTGCTTCCCCCACCCGGCGATCCTGCCGGGCACGGGTCGGGAACGCCACAGATTATTGGCGCGGCCGGGTACTCCGGTTCAGACTCACGGGTCAGCCGGGAGAAAGGGCAGCGCATGAGCGGGATCGACGCCGAGGTCTTCGGCGGCCGAATGCCGTCCGGAGCAGGGGATTTCGCGATCGAAACGCACGGAATCACCCCGATCCCGGAGGCGAACCGGTTCGGGCGGCCGTGGCGGCTCGCGGGCGTGTGGTTCGCGCCGAACCTCACCATGACCGCCGTGTTCACCGGCACCCTCGGCGCGACGCTCGGGCTCGGTTTCACCACCGGGTTCGTCATCGCGCTGATCGGCACCGTGGTCGGCTCGCTGCCGGTCGCGTGGCTGTCTACCTGGGGTCCGCGCACCGGAACCGGCCAGCTGCCGCTCGCGCGGCTCCCGTTCGGCCGCGGCGTCGTGCTGCCCGGCCTGGTGCAATGGCTCGGCTCGATCGCGTGGGACGCGCTGGTCGGGCTGTTCGGCGGCGAAGCGCTGGCGCAGCTCACCGGGCTGCCGTTCTGGGCGGCCGTGCTCGTGGTGCTGGTGCTGCAGTGCACGCTCGGCGTATTCGGTTACGCGGTGATCCACCGGGTCCAGGCCGTGATGAGCGTGGTGCTGGTTGTCGCATTTGTCGCGCTCGCGGTAAAGGTGGTGCTTGATCACCCGATCACGTTTACCGATTCCGCGACCGGCGGCGATTTCGCCGGGGCCGTCGTGCTGTTTTCCACCATTACGCTCAGCCTCGCTATTTCGTGGGCTCCTTATGCGTCGGATTTCAGCCGTTACTTGCCTGCTTCGACGCGACCGAGCGGCGTCTTCTGGTTCACGCTGCTCGGGCTGACCGCCTCGTACGCGCTCGGCGAGGGCATCGGCCTCGCGCTCGGCACTGCGCTGGGCGACCAGACCGCCGCCGGAGTGTCGACGCTGCTCGGCGGCGGCGCCCTCGGTGCGGTGGCGCTGCTGGTGATCGCGCTGGCGGCGGTGTCGTCCAACGCGATGAACGACTACAGCGGCTCGCTCGCACTGCAGACCGTCGGCGTGCGGGTGCGTCGGCCGGTGTCGGCGGTGGTCGTGACGGTGCTGGCGTTCGCGCTGATTCTTTGGATGCACACCGGTGATCTGGCGGCGAAATTCCAGAACGTGCTGCTGGTGGTGAGTTACTGGATCCCGCCGTTCCTCGGTGTCGTCGTGCCGGATTGGCTGCGGCGCAGGCGTGGCGGACGCGAGGTCGATGTGCTGGCTGAGCTGCAGCGTCCGGTGCGCAGTTGGGCCGCGCTGGTGGCGTTCGTGGTGGGCTTCGCGGCGGCGGTGCCGTTCATGAACACGACTGTCTACACCGGACCGGTCGCTGCGGCGCTGCACGGTGCGGATCTGGCTTACTACGCCGGGTTCGTGGTTTCGCTGGTGGCGTACACGCTGCTGCGCGGCCGCCGGCCGGTTGACCTCCAGTAAGGTAGAGGTCGCACGCTGGCAGGTGCCTACTTCTGGAGGGACCATGCCAGTAGCTGTTGTCACCGGCGCTTCCGCCGGTCTGGGCCGGGCGCTCGCCGCGGCTCTCGTCCGTCGCGAATGGACAGTGCTGGGCACCGGACGCGACCAGGGGACGCTGCGCGCCGCCGCGGCGGACCTCGGGTTCACCCCGGTGCCCGGCGACGTCACCGATCCCGCGCACCGCGCCCGGCTCGCCGAAACCGCCGGGCCCCGGCTCGACCTGCTCGTCAACAACGCCAGCACGCTCGGCGTCAGCCCGCTGCCGCCGCTGGCCGAGTACCCGCCGGACGAGCTCGAAACTGTCTTTCGCACCAACGTTTTCGCCCCGCTCGCGCTCGCCCGGCTGCTGTTGCCCGCGCTCACCGCGGCCAAGGGAGTGCTGGTGAACATCAGCTCCGACGCCGCCGTGGAACCGTATCAGGGCTGGGGCGGCTACGGTTCGGCGAAGGCGGCGCTGGACCACGTGAGCGCGGTGCTGGGCGTGGAAAACCCGGACATCGCGGTGTATGCCGTCGATCCAGGGGATTTGCGCACGGCCATGCATCAAGCCGCTTTCCCGGGCGAGGACATTTCGGACCGTCCGCTGCCGGAGACCGCGGTACCGGCTTTTCTTCGGCTGCTGGAGGAACGTCCGCCGAGCGGCCGGTTCCGGGCAGCGGATCTGCAGGCGCAGTCATGACCGCACCGCACACCCGGTTCGACCTGGCCGAGGACCGCAGCGCGTCCGTTCCGCCCGAAGCGCGCGGCCTCGCGCGGGACGAGGTGCGGCTGCTCGCGGCCGGTCCGGCGGACGTACAGCACGCTACTTTCCGTGACCTACCTGCATTCTTGAATTCTGGCGATTTGTTGGTAGTAAACACTTCCGGCACGTTGCCCGCCGCCGTCGACGCGGTCCGGGACGAACGCGTCATCACCGTCCACTTCTCCACCGAACTCGACGATGGCACCTGGGTGGTCGAGCTTCGTGCGCCTGGCGGCCCGCTCCTCGACGGCCGTACAGGGGAGCGGCTCAGCCTGCCCGCCGGTGCTGTCGTCACGCTGCGCGAGCCGCACGTCGCCGGTGCACAACGGTTGTGGCGCGCGAAGATCGAAGTGGAAGGCGAGGTCACGCGGTATCTCACGAAGGTCGGTCGGCCGATCCGCTACGGCTATGTCCCGCGCGCGTGGCCGTTGCCGAATTACCAGACCGTGTTCGCGCTCGATCCGGGTTCGGCGGAGATGCCGAGCGCGGCCCGGCCGTTCACTTCGGAGCTGGTGACCCAGCTGGTCTCGCGGGGAGTGCTGTTCGCACCGATCTTGTTGCACACCGGCGTCTCGTCGCCGGAAGCCGGAGAACCGCCGTACGGCGAGCGATTTCGCGTTCCGGCGACGACTGCCGCGTTGGTCAATTGGGTGCGTGACCAGGGTGGACGCGTTATCGCAGTGGGGACAACGGCGGTGCGCGCGATCGAATCGGCGGCGAATCCCGGCAGGCTCGTCACCGCGGCGGCGGGATGGACCGAACTCGTGCTCGGTCCTGATCGGCCGGCCCGCGCGGTCGACGGATTGATCACCGGATTGCATACGCCGGAGGCGTCTCACCTGCTGCTTCTGGAAGCGGTCGTGGGTCCCGAGTTGGTGCAGCGGGCTTACGACGCGGCAGTGCGACGGGAGTATCTGTGGCACGAGTTCGGCGACGTCTCGCTCCTGACAAGCAGGTGAGGCCCGGGCCTGTCAAGTAATCCCACACAATTTCCCGGGATGCGGATGCATATGCAGTCTCGCGGGTGAACGTGTCATTCTCGCCCCGTTCCGCTGACCGCGAAAGGGCCATTTGTGCGTACATTTCCGCGAACCCGATTGCTTGCTTCCGCACTCGCCGCGCTGACGGTGCTCGGGGCGCTCGCCGGGTGTTCCCGCGCGGACCGCACCGAGGCCGCGACCAACCAGGGCGCCGCCGGGGAGGTGCGCGTCGGCTTCTTCCCGAACGTGACGCACACGCCCGCGCTGATCGGGGTCAAGAAGAACTTCTTCGCGCAGAACCTCGGCGGCACGAAACTCACGACACAGACGTTCAACGCCGGTCCGTCCGAAGTGAACGCGCTGCTCGGCGGTTCGCTCGACGTCGCGTTCATCGGCTCCGGGCCGGCGATCAACGCCTTCACCAAGTCCAAGGGCGCGATCCAGCTCGTGTCCGGCGCGGTCACCGGTGGCGCGCAGTTGGTCGTCAAGCCTGGGATCACGTCGGTCGACCAGCTCAAGGGCAAGACGATCGCGACGCCGCAGCTGGCCAACACCCAGGACGTCGCGCTCAAGAAGTTCCTCGCCGAGAAGCACCTGACCGGCCAGGTGAACGTGACCAACCTGGACAACCCGAAGACGTTCGACGCGTTCAAAAAGGGCGAGGTCGACGGCGGCTGGCTGCCCGAGCCGTGGTCGTCGCGGCTGGTCGCCGACGCGGGCGCGAAGGTGCTGGTCGACGAGAAGTCGCTGTGGCCGGAAGGCCGGTTCCCGACCACCGTCGCGATCGTGCGCAGCGAATTCCTCAAGCAGCACCCGGACACCGTGCGCGCGCTGCTGAAGGGCGAGCTGCAGGCGATCGACTGGGCGAAGAAGAACCCGGCCGAGGCGAAGACCGTGGTCAACGGAGCACTCAAGGAACTGTCCGGCAGCTCGCTCAGCCCGGCCGTGCTCGACCGCGCGTTCTCGAACATCGAACTGACCACCGACCCGGTGCCCGCGCAGTTCCCGCAGCTGGCCAAGGACTCGGTGACCGCGGGCGTGGTCGACAAGGTGGTGGACCTGAAGGGGTTCGCCGACTTCGGCCCGCTCAACGAGGTCCTCAAGGCACAGCAGCTGCCCGCCGTCAACGCGCCCGAACTGGCCAAGTGACGTCCCGACCGGAAGGCGATCCGCGATGACCACCACCCTGGCCCGGCCAGTGACCGCCGCCGTGCACCTCGACCGCGTCGGCAAGGTGTTCGGCTCCGCCGGCAGCGCCGTGACCGCGCTCGACGGGGTTGATCTCACCGTCGAACCGGGCGAGTTCGTCTGCCTGCTCGGCGCGTCCGGCTGCGGCAAGAGCACGCTGCTGAACCTCGTCGCCGGTCTCGACCAGCCGTCCGCCGGTGAGATCACGCTCACCACTTCGCGGCCCGCGGTGATGTTCCAGGAGGCCGCGCTGATGCCGTGGCTGACCGCGTCCCGGAACGTGGAACTGCCGCTGCGGCTCGCTGGATTCGGCCGTTCCGAGCGTCGGGAAAAGGCCGCTGAGCTGCTGGACCTGGTGCGGTTGAGCGACGCCGCGCGCAAGCGTCCGCACGAGTTGTCCGGCGGGATGCGGCAGCGGGTCGCGCTGGCCCGCGCGCTGGCTGCGACCCATCGCGTCGGCGGCGACGACGGGAACGCGTTGCTGCTCATGGACGAACCGTTCGCGGCGCTCGACGCGATCACCCGCGACGTGCTGCAGAGCGAGCTCCTGCGAGTGTGGCGCAGCACCGGAACCTCGGTGCTGTTCGTGACGCACGACGTCCGCGAGGCTGTCCGGCTTGGACAGCGGGTGGTGCTGCTGTCCTCGCGTCCGGGCCGCGTGGTCCGCGAGTGGCACGACGTCCCGTCCGCCGACGCCGAACTGCTGGCCGAGGAGATCACGGCCGATCTGCGAAAGGTGATCAGCACCCATGCCGCAGCCTGACCAGGCGGCCCCCGACCTAGACGAAGCCGTCGGCGCCGGACTGGACCGGCTCGACACCCCCGCCGGCGCGCGGCCGACGTCACTGCGCCGCCGGTTCGTGCGCGGATTCCTGCCGCCGCTCGGCGCGCTCGTGCTGCTGGTGGCGCTCTGGCAGATCCTGTGGGCCGCCGCGTTCTGGCCGGAGACCACGCTGCCCGCGCCGCTGGACGTCTGGGCCGAGTTCGTGAGCACGGTCAACGACGGTTCGGTGTTCGGCTTCATCTGGACTTCCGTGCACCGCGCCGCTTTGGGCTTCGCCGCCGGGGTGGTGATCGGGACGCCGCTGGGCATCCTGGTGGCGAAGGTCCGCGTGGTGCGCGCCGCGATCGGGCCGCTGCTGAGCGGGTTGCAGAGCCTGCCGTCGGTGGCCTGGGTGCCCGCCGCGGTGATCTGGTTCGGCATCAACGACGCGGCGATCTACTTCGTCGTGCTGCTCGGCTCGGTCCCGTCGATCGCGAACGGTCTGGTGTCCGGCATCGACCAGATCCCGCCGATCCTGCCGCGCGTCGGCAAGGTGATGGGCGCCGGCCGTTTCGCCGCGGCCCGGCACATCCTGCTGCCCGCCGCGTTGCCCGGGTTCCTGGCCGGGCTCAAACAGGGCTGGGCGTTCTCGTGGCGCTCGCTGATGGCCGCGGAACTGATCGCGCGCTCGCCGAGCCTCGGCGTCGGGCTGGGGACGTATTTGAACGACGGGTCCTCGTACAACTCGATGCCGAAGGTGATCGCGGCGATTTTCCTGATTTTGTTCGTCGGGGTGGCGATCGAGCTGATCGTGTTCCGTCCGCTGGAACGGTCGGTGCTGCGCGCGCGGGGTCTGACGACGTCACTCTGAGTACCTGCCCGCGCGACGCTCAGGCGTGCCAGACAGAATGCACGACCATGACGTCCGGGCTTTTCGCGATCGCTTCCGTGCTGGTGTTCGTCGTGCGGTTCGTGCGCGAGCCACGGCGGGTCGGCAACGCGGTGTGGTTCCTGGTCGCGCTGTGGTTCACCGGGTTGTGGCTGCTGTCGTTCTTCAACCACGTCGAATGGGCGCAGATCGCGATCGTCGTGGTGGTGGCTCTCGTCGGCGGGCTTGGTGCGCTGGCACTGCCGTGGGCCCTGATCGCGAACGGCGTCGTGATGCTGCGGCGAGAGGGTCGGCGGCTGGCGAACCTGCTTTCGCTGCTGGCCGGGCTCGGTCTGCTCGCGGTGTTCGCGCTCGCGGTGAGTTCGCTGGTTTTCGACGATCAGCCGTTGCTCCGCGTGGCCGCGATGGCAGTGCTGTTGGTGACCGGCTATTTGGCGTTCCTGTTCACGGCTTTGCTGCTGTACTCGATCCTCTACAGCCGGGTCACCCGCCGCGCTCGCGCTGGCGCGGTGGTTGTTCTCGGTTCGGGGCTGCAGGGCGACCGGGTGCCGCCGCTGCTGGCCAGCAGGCTCGACCGCGCGGTGCAGGTGCAGCAGCGGTCACCGGGTGCGTTGCTGGTGGTGTCCGGCGGTCAGGGTGCGGACGAACTGACCTCCGAGGCCGACGCGATGGCGCGGTATCTCATCGGGGCCGGGGTTCCCGCGGAACAGATCGTGCTGGAGGACCGTGCGACGACCACTAACGAGAACCTGCGGTTCAGCGTCGCTTTGCTTGCGCAGCGCGGGTTTTCCGGGCCGATTCTCGCCGTGACGAACAACTACCACGTGTTCCGCACAGCGGTTTTGGCGCGGCAATTGGGGTTGCGGCTCAACGTGATCGGGGCGCGGACGGCGTCGTATTTCGTGCCGAGCGCGTTCTTGCGGGAGTTCGTGGCGTTGTTGCTGGAGTACCGGAAGACGAACGCGGCTGTGTTGCTGTTTTTGGGTGTGGGGCCGTTTCTGCTGTTCCTGGTCAGCTGATCAGGCGGTGCACACCCAGATCGCGCGCCAGTGACAGCCGTCCTGTTCGGCGCGCTCGACCGTGAACTTGACGTCGTCGCCTACGGCGAGGGAACGGAATCCGTTTGCCTCGCGCACCCCGCGGCTGTCCTGGTCGATCATCGAGAAATGCGCCCAGACCGGACTGTCGACGGCGGCGGATTCGATGATGCCCCAGCCCTCGTCGACCTCCCAGCGCACGACTTTTCCGCGGTGCTCCACGATGGCCAGTCTAGGGAAGGATCGCCATGCCGCATCCGGAATTTCGGGACGGCGCCGCGCCTCGACGTCGGAGCGCTGCCGCGGTCGCCGATCACCGTCGGGCCGGGCCAAGGTGGGCGGGTGTCGTGAGTGTTTTTGCCGGTTCTAACCGGCAAAAACACTCACGACAACCCAGCAGTGTTCAGGACTCCGACTGACGCCGTCCGCCCGAACCGTTGCGGCGGTTTCGCGGCGGCTGACCCGATCCGCGACGGTCGCCGCCAGCAGCGCGGCGGCCGGCGCCCTCCGCACCCCGGCGGCCGGCGCCCGTACCGCGGCGCTGGTCTTCCCGGCGGGACTGGCCTGCCTGCCGGTCCGAACCTGCCGAAGATCCGGCCCGAGCGGCCCGCGGCTCCGTGCCTTGACGAGGTCCGCCACGACCACCACCGCGGCGGGGTTGCGAGCCGGTCCGGGCGCCGAGTCCGCCTCGGTTCTCGGAAGGCGCGCCGCGGCGGCGGCCGGTGCCCGGTGCGGCGCCGGAAGCGGTCACCGTCTTGGGGCGGTTGTCCACGACCGGGCGGCGCGGGGACGCGGTGAACGAGCGGTCGCCGGGGGCCAGTTCGGCCAGCAGCGGGTGCGAAGGCGAGATCCGCGTGGTGGTCGGCGAGATGCCCGCCTTCCGGGTGAGTGCGCGGACGTCCGAGACCTGCTCGTCGGTCATCAGCGTCACCACGGTGCCCGAAGCGCCCGCGCGGGCGGTGCGGCCGGAGCGGTGCAGGTAGGCCTTGTGCTCGACCGGCGGGTCGGCGTGGATGACCAGCGTGACGTCGTCCACGTGGATGCCCCGGGCGGCGATGTCCGTGGCCACCAGGGTTTTCGCGGTGCCGGACGAGAACGCTTCCAGGTTGCGCGTGCGCGCGTTCTGGCCGAGGTTGCCGTGCAGTTCGACGGCCGGGACGCCGCTCGCGACGAGTTTGCGGGTGAGGGCCTTCGCGCGGTGCTTCGTGCGGGTGAAGACCAGGGTGCGGCCGGGAGCCGCGGTGAGGTCGACCAGCACTGGCAGGCGGTGGGTTTCCTCGAGGTGCAGCACGTGGTGCGTCATCGTCGAGACCGGGGACTGCGCCGAGTCGACGCTGTGCAGCATCGGGTCGTTCATGAAGCGCTTCGCGAGCACGTCGATGCCGTTGTCGAGCGTCGCGGAGAACAGCAGGCGCTGGCCGCGCTCGGGGGTCGCCGCCATGATGCGGCGGACCTCGGGCAGGAAGCCCAGGTCGGCCATGTGGTCGGCCTCGTCGAGCACGGTGATCTCGATCTTGTCCAGCTTCGCTTCGCCGGAGCGCATGTGGTCGGCGAGCCGGCCGGGGCAGGCGACGACGATGTCGACGCCGTCGCGCAGGCGGGTGATCTGCGGGTTCGCGCTCACGCCGCCGAAAATCGTGGTGGCCTTGAGGCCCAGCGGGCGCGCCAAGGGCACGATCGCGGCCTCGATCTGGGTGGCCAGTTCGCGCGTCGGGGCGAGGATCAGCGCCCGCGGCCGGCCGGGGCGGCGCCGCGTCGGGCCCGCGGCCAGGCGGGCCAGCACGGGCAGCACGAAGCCGTAGGTCTTGCCGGAGCCGGTGCGGCCGCGGCCGAGGACGTCGCGGCCCGCGAGCGTGTGCGGGAGCGTGGCGGCCTGGATCGGGAAGGGCTCGGTGACGCCCTGGGCGGCGAGCGCGTCGACAAGAGTCTTGGGCAGGCCGAGTTCGGTGAAAGTCGTCATGGTTGGTGCGGACGCGAAAGCGTCCCGTATCTCCGTACGTAGCGCGGTTGTCCTGCCCGGCGCGGCCTCGGGTGGCTGCGGCGCGTGGTCGTCGACAACAGTGAGACGCGGTCCGAGGCAGAACTGAGCGGACCGCATCATCCACTATACCGTCCCAAGATCCAGCGGGCTACGTGATATCGCCCGCAGGCCGCCACGCGCGAACCGACGAAGCGGGTGCGCGATGTTCGTTCGTTTCCACCATCGCCGCCGCGCCCGCGGGTGCGAGGCTGGCCGCATGAGCGCAGACGAACTCCGGGGACTGCTGGGCGAATGGGCACGGGAAGCGGGAGTTCCCGGTGTCTCGGCCGGGATTTTCCACGAGGGCAAGGAAACCTTGCTGACCGCGGGAGTGTCCAGTGTGGACACCGGAACGCCGGTGGACGACGACACGCTGTTCATGATCGGCTCCACCAGCAAGACGTTCGCCGCCGCCGCGGTGCTCGTGCTGGTCGAGGACGGCGTGCTCGCACTGGACCGGCCGGTGGTCGAGTACCTCCCGGAGCTGCGGCTCGCCGACCCGCTCGCGACCAAGACCGTGACGCTGCGCCACCTCCTCACGCACTCGTCCGGCTTCCTCGGCGACATCGAGGTCGACACCGGCTGGGGCGACGACGCGCTCGCCCGCGCCGTGCGGCAGTTCGACGAGCTGCCGCAGGTGTTCCCGGTCGGCGAGGTGTTCTCCTATTGCAACGCCGGATTCCTCCTGGCCGGCCGTGTCGCGGAGGCGGTGTCCGGCGGCGCCTACGAGGACTTGGTCCGCACCCGGCTGCTGGAGCCGCTCGGCATGACGGACTCGTACTTTCAGCCCTGGGACGTGCTGACCCGGCGGCACGCCGTCGGGCACGCGCTGCGCGAGGACGGCCCGGCGGTCGCGCACACCGTCGGCCTCGCCCGGGCGGACGCGCCGGCTGGCGGTCTCTGGTCGACCGCCCGTGACCAGCTGAAATGGGCTCGATTCCAGCTGACCGGCGGGGAGGTGTTGAGCGACGAGACCCGCCGCCTCATGCACGACGCGCAGCGCAAGGGCGCGCTGCCGTTCGAGGAGGTCGGGCTGTCCTGGCTGCGGCTGACTCACGGCGACACGCAACTGGTGCGGCACGGCGGCAACGTCAGCAACCTGCAGCTGTCGGAGTTCGTGATGGCGCCGAGCGAGAACCTCGCGGTCACCGTGCTCACCAACAGCGCGGGCGGGGGCGCGCTCGGCCCGCGGATCGTCGACTGGTGTCTCGAGAACCTCGCTGACCTGCCGAAACTGGGCGGACGTCCGACCAGGGCGATCGACCCGGGCGACTGCCCTGGACGGTATCGGACCGGCTCGCTGATCTTCGAGGTCACCGAACGCGACGGCTCGCTCTGGGCGCAGATGATCCTCGACACCGATGATCCGGACATCCTCTCGGCTCCGCCGTTCGAGGTCGCCTTCGTCGCCGAGGACGTGCTCGCCCGCGCCTCGGACACCAGCAGGCCGAGCGCGCGTTTCCGGCGCGACGGCCACGGCCGGGTGGACGCGGTGGAGTTCGGCGGCCGCACCGCGCTAAGGTTACCGGGCGGTAATATCGGCTGACCTGGAGATGCGATGAGCGAAACGGCGACAGCGCTGCTGAACCCGCGGGACTACGACGCCCGGAAGTTCGACCCGGAGACCCAGCGGCTGCTGCGGGCGACGATCGACTGGTTCGAATCGCGCGGCAAGCGCCGTCTCGCGGAGGCGTATCACGACCGCGAGTTCTACGCCGACTTCCTGGAGTTCGCGGGCAAGGAAGGCCTGTTCGCCACGTTCCTCACCCCGGCCGCGGATTCGGCCGGGGACGCCGAGAAGCGCTGGGACACCAGCCGGATCGCCGCGCTGGCGGAAATCCTCGGCTTCTACGGCCTCAACTACTGGTACCCGTTCCAGGTCACCGTTCTCGGCCTCGGACCGGTGTGGCAGAGCGGAAACGCGGCCGCCCGCAAGCGTGCCGCGGCAGCGCTGGCCGAGGGCGGGGTAGGTGCGTTCGGACTGTCCGAAAAGGAACACGGCGCGGACATCTACTCGTCCGACCTCGTGCTCACCCCGGACGGCGAGGGCGGCTACCGCGCCAACGGGTCGAAGTACTACATCGGCAACGGGAACTGCGCGCGCACGGTTTCGGTGTTCGGCCGGATCGAAGGCGTCGAAGGACCCGAGCAGTACGTGTTCTTCTACGCCGATTCCGAGCATCCGAACTACCACGTCGTGAAGAACATCGTGCCGTCGCAGATGTACGTCGCGGAGTTCCGGCTCGAGGACTACCCGGTGCGCGCCGAGGACCTCCTGCACACCGGACCGGAGGCCTTCAGCGCCGCGCTGAACACGGTCAACATCGGCAAGTTCAACCTGTGCTTCGGCGGCATCGGGATGGCGACGCATTCGCTGTACGAGGCGATCACGCACGCGCAGAACCGGATCCTGTACGGCAACCCGGTCACCGATTTCCCGCACGTGCGCCGCGAATTCGTCGAGGCCTACGCGCGGCTGACCGGGATGAAGCTGTTCTCCGACCGCGCGATCGACTACTTCCGCTCGGCGAACCAGCAGGACCGCCGCTACCTGCTGTACAACCCGATCACCAAGATGAAGGTCACCACCGAGGCGCAGAAGGTGATCGGGCTCGTCGCGGATGTCGTCGCGGCCAAGGGTTTCGAGGCCGACACCTACCTCGCGATGGCCAAGAACGACATCGACGGCCTGCCCAAGCTGGAGGGCACGGTCGCGGTGAACCTCGCGCTGATCGCGAAGTTCATGCCCGCGTACCTGTTCGCGCCGCAGGAATACCCGGCGGTGCCGACCCGCGACGACGCCTCCGACGACGACTTCCTGTTCCGCCAGGGCCCCGCGCGCGGACTGTCCAAGATCCGGTTCCACGACTGGAAACCGGCTTACGAGAACGCGAAGCACCTGCCGAACGTCGCCCGGTTCACCGAACAGGCCGACGTGCTGGTGCGCCTGCTTTCCGAGGCGACGCCGGACGAGGCGCAGCAGAAGGACCTGGACTTCGGCCTCGCGCTGACCGAGCTGTTCACCCTCGTCGTGTACGGGCAGCTGATCCTGGAACAGGCTGAGCTGACCGGCGTGTCAGACGATGTGCTAGACCAGCTGTTCGCCGTGCTGGTGCAGGACTTCAGCGTCGCCGCGGTCGATCTGCACGGCAAGCCGAGCTCCACGGAGAAGCAGCAGGAGCTGGCCTTGGCCGGGCTGCGGAAGCCGGTGGTGGACGACGAACGGTTCGGTCGCGTGTGGGCGATCGTGCGCGAGCTTTCCGGCGCGTACGAGATGAATCCCTGAGCCAAGACAACGTAAAACGGCCTCCGCGCTCGCAAGCGTGGAGGCCGTTTCCGTTCTGAGGCTACTTGCCGAATCCGGCGCGCCGCAGAGCGTCCGCCATCGCGCCGCCGCCCCCGGAGTCGCGACGATCCCGGCCGCCACCGCCGCCACGCTGCTGCGGCTGGTTCCGGCGCTGACCGCCGCCGCCCTGACCGCCACCGCCGCCCTGGCCGCGATCCCGGCCGCCGCCGCGGTTGTTGCCCGCGCCGGGTTCGTCGTCCAGGCGCAGGGTCAGCGAGATCCGCTTGCGCGGCACGTCGACCTCCAGCACCTTCACCTTGACGATGTCGCCCGGCTTCACGACGTCGCGCGGGTCCTTCACGAAGTTCTTCGACAGCGCCGAAACGTGCGCGAGGCCGTCCTGGTGCACGCCGACGTCGATGAACGCGCCGAACGCGGCCACGTTCGTCACCACGCCCTCCAGCCGCATGCCCGGCTTGAGATCGCCGATCTTCTCGACGCCCTCGGCAAAGGTCGCGGTCTTGAACGCCGGACGCGGGTCGCGGCCCGGCTTCTCCAGCTCGGACAGGATGTCGGTGACCGTCGGGAGGCCGAAGGTGTCGTCGACGAACTCGGTGGGCTTGAGCGCCTGCAGAGTCCGTGCGTTGCCGATCAGCTCGCGGATGCCGCTGCCGGTGCGGTCGAGGATCCGCCGCACGACCGGGTACGCCTCCGGGTGCACCGAGGACGCGTCGAGCGGGTCGTCGCCGTCCGGGATGCGGAGGAAGCCCGCGCACTGTTCGAACGCCTTCGGGCCGAGCCGTGCGACGTCCTTGAGCGCGGTCCGCGAGCGGAACGGGCCGTTGGAGTCGCGGTGCGCCACGATGTTCTCCGCGAGCGACGTCGTGATGCCCGAAACCCGGGTCAGCAGGGGAGCGGACGCGGTGTTCACGTCCACGCCGACCGCGTTCACGCAGTCCTCGACCACCGCGTCCAGCGAACGCGACAGCGACACCTCGGACAGGTCGTGCTGGTACTGGCCGACGCCGATCGACTTCGGGTCGATCTTCACCAGTTCGGCCAGCGGGTCCTGCAGCCGGCGCGCGATCGAGACCGCGCCGCGCAGCGAGACGTCCATGCCCGCCAGTTCCTGCGAAGCGAACGCCGAGGCCGAGTACACCGACGCGCCCGCCTCGGACACGACGGCCTTGGTGAGCTTCAGCTCCGGGTGCTTCTTGATCAGCTCGATCGCCAGCTTGTCGGTCTCCCGCGAGGCGGTGCCGTTGCCGATCGAGATCAGGTCGACGTTGTGCTTCCCGGCCAGCACGGCCAGCTCGGCGATCGACTGGTCCCACTTGTTCGCCGGCTGGTGCGGGTAGATCACGTGGGTGTCGACGACCTTGCCGGTCGCGTCGACCACGGCCACCTTCACGCCGGTGCGGAAGCCCGGGTCGAGGCCCATCGTCGCGCGGGTGCCCGCCGGGGCGGCCAGCAGCAGGTCGCGCAGGTTGGCCGCGAACACGCGCACGGCGTCGTCCTCGGCCGACTGGCGCAGCCGCATCCGCAGGTCGATGCCCAGGTGCAGGAGGATCTTCGTGCGCCAGGCCCAGCGCACGGTGTCGCCGAGCCACTTGTCCGCCGGACGGTCCTGCTGGCTGATGCCGAACCGGGCGGCGATGCGCTGCTCGTACTCGGTCGGGCCGACGCGCACCGGAGCGTCCTCGGCGACCGGCTCGGAGGGCTCCATCGACAGGTCGAGGATCTCTTCCTTCTCGCCGCGCAGCATCGCGAGGATCCGGTGCGAGGGGAGCTTGGTGTAGGGCTCGGAGAAGTCGAAGTAGTCGGAGAACTTGGCCCCGTCGGTCTCCTTGCCCGCCCGCACCTTCGACGCCAGGTGGCCCTCGGTCCACATCTTCTCGCGCAGCTCGCCGATCAGGTCGGCGTCCTCGGCGAAGCGCTCGACCAGGATGGCGCGCGCGCCGTCGAGGGCGGCCTGTGCGTCCGCGACGCCCTTGTCCGCGTCGACGAACACCGCGGCGGCTGCCTGCGGATCCGTCGACGGGTCGTTCAGCAGGCCGTCGGCCAGCGGCTCCAGACCGGCCTCGCGGGCGATCTGCGCCTTGGTCCGCCGCTTGGGCTTGTAGGGCAGGTAGATGTCCTCCAGCCGCGACTTCGTGTCCGCGGCGAGGATCTGCGCCTCGAGCGCCTCGTCCAGCTTGCCCTGGCTCCGGATGGACTCCAGGACCGCGCCGCGGCGCTCGTCCAGCTCGCGCAGGTAGCGCAGCCGCTCCTCGAGCGTGCGCAGCTGCGCGTCGTCCAGCTCTCCGGTGACTTCCTTGCGGTACCGGGCGATGAACGGCACCGTGGACCCCTCGTCGAGGAGCCCGACGGCGGCCTTGACCTGCCCTTCGCGCACCCCCAGCTCTTCGGCGATCCGCTGCTCGACCGACTGCACGCTCAAAACCAGGCTCCTGCTTCGTCTCGGGTTGCTCCGAGCCTGCATTGTGCCGCTGCCCGCCCGGCGCGGCGCGCATGGCCCGCCGAAGCACCTCCGGAAGTTCCTTGACATCCGTATTGGTCTAGTCCATTTTGAGGTGACCTGGCTCACTGTCGTGCGGAGGTCTGCCCGTGTCCCCACACCCGTCCCCCCGGCGGCTGCCTGCCCTGGTGTCCCTGCTGGCCTCGGTCGCGCTCGCGCTCGGCGTCACGCTCGCCCTCGGCACCACCAGCGCGTCGGCCGCGAACATCCTCGCCAACCCCGGCTTCGAGAGCGGCTCGCTCTCCGGCTGGACCTGCAGTGGCACCGCGTCGGTCGTCTCGACCCAGGCCCACGACGGGAGCCACTCGCTGAGCGCGGCACCCTCTGGTTCCGACACCGGGCAGTGCTCCCAGCAGGTCACGGTGCAGCCCAACACCGCGTACAAGCTGTCCGCGTGGGTTCAGGGCAGCTACGTCTACCTCGGTGTCTCCGGCTCTGCCACGCAGAACACCTGGACGCCCGGCGCGACCGGCTGGCAGCAGCTCAGCCTGAGCTTCACCACCGGCTCGTCCACGAGCCTCACGGTGTACCTGCACGGCTGGTACGGCCAGCCCGCCTACCTCGCCGACGACGTCAACCTCGACGGCCCGGGCACCCCGCCCACGACGTCCACGAGCCCCACGACCTCCACCGCGCCGACGACCCCGACCTCGCCGACGACGACCACCACGACCAGCACGCCGCCGCACAACGGCGACCTGCCGAAGCACATCCTCACCGGCTACTGGCAGAACTTCGACAACGGCGCGAAGACGCTGAAGCTGGCTGACGTGCCCACGACGTACAACGTCATCGCGATCGCCTTCGCCGACGCCACCACGACGCCCGGCGCGGTGAGCTTCACGCTCGACCCGGCCCTGTCGTCGAAGCTCGGCGGCTACACCGACGCGCAGTTCCGCGAAGACATCAAGACCGTGCAGGCGCGCGGCCAGAAGGTGATCATCTCGGTCGGCGGCGAGAAGGGCACGATCAGCGTCGGCGACAGCTCCTCGGCGAGCAACTTCGCCAACTCGGTGAAGCAGCTGATCTCCACCTACGGCTTCGACGGCGTCGACATCGACCTGGAGAACGGCATCAACGCCACCTACATGGGACAGGCGCTGCGCAGCATCCACGACGGCGGCGGCTCGGTGATCACCATGGCGCCGCAGACGATCGACATGCAGTCCACCCAGGGCGGCTACTTCCAGCTGGCGCTGAACGTCAAGGACATCCTCACCGTCGTCAACATGCAGTACTACAACTCGGGTGCGATGAACGGCTGCAACGGGAACGTCTACTCCCAGGGCACGGTCGACTTCCTCACCGCGCTCTCGTGCATCCAGCTGCAGGGCGGCCTGCGGGCCGACCAGGTCGCGTTCGGGCTGCCGTCCTCGGGCTCGGCCGCGGGCGGCGGGTACCAGTCGCCGTCGAACGTGGTGTCGGCGATGAACTGCATGGCCAAGGGCACCGGCTGCGCTTCGTTCAAGCCGTCGGCGACGTATCCGGAGTTCCGCGGCGCGATGACCTGGTCCATCAACTGGGACGCGTCGAACGGCTACTCCTTCGCCAACACGGTCAGCGCGGGCCTGAAGAACCTGCCCTGATCGAACGCACCAGGTAGTCGGCCGGGTCGAGTGCCCTGGTCCGGCGGTCGTATTCGGTGACCAGCCCGGGCCAGTTGGTGCTCACCCGGCCGTTTTCCTGCCGGTACCAGCTTGTGCAACCGCTCCAGACGCTGTGCGAAAGCCGCGCTTGCACCTCGCGGTCGTAGCGTTCCTCGACTTCGGCGCGCACCTCCAGCGACGCCACGTCCGGCCGGGCGAGGTGTTCGACGGCCTGGCGGAGGTAGCGCGCTTGCCGCTCGATCATGTAGATGATCGAGCCCGCGCCGAGGTTGGTGTTGGGGCCGTAGACGCAGAACAGGTTCGGGAATCCCGGCACTGTCATGCCGAGGTACGCCCGCGCGCCGCCGCGCCACGCCTCGGACAGCGACCGGCCGTCGCGGCCGAGCACCTTCATCGGGCCGAGGAATTCCGTCGCCTTGAACCCGGTGCCGTAGATCAGCACGTCGACCTCGTGCTCCACGCCGTCCGCCGTGCGTATTCCGCGCGGAGTGATTTCCTTAATCGAGGTCGTTTCGACAGAGACGTTCGGCTGCGCGAGCGCGGGCAGGTAGTCGTTGGTGAACAAGATCCGCTTGCAGCCCAACGGATAGTCCGGCTTCACGCGGCGGCGCAGCGTGCGGTCCTTGAGATGACGGCGGCGCAGCTGAGCGGTGCGGAGTTCGAAGACCTTGGTCAGCAACGGATATCGCGTCATGCCGTAGGTCGCGTACTCGGCGAGCAGGAAGATCCGCGCGCGACCGAACAGCTGCGTCTTCGGCAGACGGCGGAAAAGCCGCTTCTGCCAGGCTTTGTAGCGGCCGTCGTTCTTGCCCATGATGTACGGCGGCGTGCGCTGGAAGACGGTGACGTGCGCGGCTTCCTTGCGGATCTCCGGCACGAACTGGATCGCGCTCGCGCCGGTGCCGATCACCGCGATCCGCTTGCCCGCCAACGGGATTTCATGGTTCCACTCAGCGGAATGGAACGCCGCGCCGGCGAAGGTCTCGCGGCCGGGGATCGACGGCCAGGCTGGCCGGGAGAGCTGTCCGACAGCGGGTACGAAGACATCCGCCTCGAAGGTTTCGCCTTGCGCGGTCTCGACCCGCCAGCGGCCGTCCTCGTAGGTCGCGGAGGTGACCTCGCGCCCGTAGCGGATGTGCGGTTCGATGCCGTACTTCGCGATCACGCGCTTGAGATAGGCGTGGATGTCCGGCTGCATCGCGTACCGCTTCGGCCAGTCCGGATTGGGTTCGAAGGAGAACGAGTACAGCGGCGACGGGATGTCGCAGGCCGCGCCGGGGTAGGTGTTCTCGCGCCATACGCCGCCCGGTTCGGCCGCCCGCTCCAGGATCGTGACGTTCGGGAAACCGGCGCGCTTCAGCTCGATCGCGGCACCGATTCCGCCGAACCCGGTGCCCACGATCAGCACGGATGGGGTGTCGTCCATAGCCCGAAGCTACGCAGGCGGCCGCCGGTGCGGAAGGGCACGAACGGCCACTCGATCGAGAATTCCGGCCAGCGGACGTCGTGAGCGGCGATCACGGTTCTAACCGGGATCGCCACTCACGACCTCGTGTGTCTTGCCGGGCTCGGCCCACGCGAGGAGCTTCCTTCCGGCACTCTCCAGTGCGGAGGTGTCGCGCTTTGTGAGCCGTTCGAAGGGGGTGAGGACGAGCGTCGCCGACTCGCGCGTGGTCGTCGTTTCCCAGATTCCGCGGACCCGGCCGTCGACCAGCAGGGTGCCTTTGACCAGGCCGTTGATGGTGATCACGCGTTTGCGGTGCTCGTCGCTGATCATCCGCGTGCGGTCGGCGTAGGACAGCAGTGTCTGATCGAACGGACCCAGCAGCCGCGGCGGCGCGGGCGTGTCCTCGTCGGGCAGCGTGGCGTCCGGCAGGTCGTAGAGCGTGCGGCCTTCGGGATCGAGATAGGTGCGCAGGTCCATCTCCTCGATCACCTCGCCGAGCTTCGTGACGCCCGCCCAAGCCTGCACGTCCGCGACCGTCGCCGGACCGAACGCGGCGAGATAGCGGCGGACCAGCTCGGCAGCGGACGGCTCGGGCGCGGCGACGCCGTCGAGCCAGTGGTCCGCCACCTGGTACGTCGGCTGCCCGGCCTTGCCCCACACGCCGCGCGGCGGGATCTGGACGAGCGGCAGGATGGCGCGGACCAGGAACATCAGCGACGCGGCCGGAGTCTCCGGATAATGCTCGACCAGCGCTTTGCCGAGCTGGTCGCTCGAATGCGGCCGCTCGCGCAGCAGTTCGCTGGTCGTTTTCGCCACGGCGTCGTGATCGAGCTTCGACAGCGGTTCCCGGTGCTGGTTGGCCGCCGTCAGGGCGCGGTCCATGACGATCTGGACCAGTGGCCGCCAGGCGAGCGCGTCGGCGGCGGGGACGAGGTGCACCGTGCCGCGCATCAGCACCATCCGCACCACGCTGCGGTCGAGCAGCAGGCTCGCGAGGTCGTCCGGCTGGAAGCCTTGCAGCCGGCACCACAGCGCGTAATACGGCGGGAACGGCGCTTGCGCTTGCAGCCCGGCGAGGTGCGCGACGGCGTCGAGAACCGGCATTTTGGCGGGCTTCAGGAGCAGCTGCCGGTCGAGGGTCGCGCGGTTGAGGAGGCGGTGGGAAAGGTGCACGGCGGGAGCTTAACGAGCAACCCGGACAGTTTTGGCCCTCGATCGGCACGCGGGCGGCCGGTTGATCCATAATTCCGGCCATGGCCGAGCTAGCCGCACCCGCCATCCGCGACTGGGACTACCCGCGCGGCACGGCGAGTGTGCTGCTCATGGACCGGTTCGCCGAGGAACACGGCGTCACGCTGCCTGGGGTGGCCGTCGAGGAATTGCGCGCGCCGGACCGGCAGCTCGACGCCCGGCAGGAACTGGCCGTCGTGCGCGCGTTGCTGTCGACGGTCGGGTCGGGCGACGACGTCGCGCTCAGCCTCGGCTGCCGGTATCGGGCGACCACGTTCGGCATCTTCGGCTTCGCCTGCATCAGCAGCCCGACGATGCGCGACGCGATGGTGTTCGCCTTGCGATACCTGGATTTGTCGTTCACCTTCTGCATTCCGCACGTCGAGCTGGACGCCGCCGGACTCCGTCTGGTGCTGGACGATTCGCGGGTCCCCGAAGACGTCGCGCGATTCCTCGCGCTGCGCGACCTGTCCGCGATCTGCACCGTCATGCGGGACCTCTTGCCGGAGATCTCCCTGGAGAGGCTGGAGTTCCGGTTCCCTTCTTCGTCCTTTGTGGACGCGTATCGGACCGCGTTCGGGGTGAGCCCGATTTTCGGGTCGGCCGAGCATCAGGTCATCCTTGATCCCGAGCTGTTGAACCTTCCGTTGCCGCAGGCCAACGAGCAAACCGTCGCGTTGTGTGCCGCGCAGTGCGATGCCCTCGTCGCCCGTCGCCGCACGCGATCGGGAGTCCCGCAGCTGGTGCGGGAACGGCTGGTGCGGCTGGGCGGCGCGGATGCCGGGATGGACGAGATCGCCCGTCAGCTCACGCTCAGCGCGCGAACCCTGCGACGTCGGTTGACCGAGGCGGGCACCGGCTACCGCCAGCTGCTCGATGAGGTCCGCCAGACGCTCGCCGAGGAGATGCTCGACACCGGTGTGTTGTCGGTCGATGACGTCGCTTTGCGCTTGGGCTATGCAGAGGCGTCGAGCTTCATCTACGCGTTCAAGCGCTGGACTGGTACGACGCCCGCCGCGTACGCCCGCCGCAACCGCTAGCCGTTATGGACACTTCGTTACACAATGCCGTAGGCTACCCGCATGGCTCGCCCCCGCACCTTCGATCGCGAACAAGTGCTCACCGCCGCCACTGAGCTGTTCTGGCGGCGGGGCTTTCACGCGACCAGTGCCGAAGAGCTGTGCCAGGCAACCGGTCTGGGCCGCAGCAGTCTGTACAACACCTTCGGCAGCAAGGGCGCGCTGTTCGCGGAATGCCTCGGCCGCTATCTCGACACCACCGCGCAGGCCACCGCCGAGGTGATCGCCAAAAAGGGCGACCCGGTGGCGCGAATCGAGGCTTATCTG
Organism: Amycolatopsis sp. NPDC003676; assembly: GCF_053587275.1. Classification (NCBI taxonomy): domain Bacteria; kingdom Bacillati; phylum Actinomycetota; class Actinomycetes; order Pseudonocardiales; family Pseudonocardiaceae; genus Amycolatopsis; species Amycolatopsis sp. NPDC003676. Next base: position 17,289 of record NZ_JBSFNS010000077.1, on the reverse strand, counting down.
ACGAAGGTGGTCCTCGAAGAAGCCGAGCGGTCGAGCACCGGCGCGCCGAGCGGATGTCTCGCGGTCAATTCCGTCGCCGAACTGGCTGGCGACACCGAGAATGCGGAGTTTCTGGAGCAGGTCGCCCGCGACACCGATGCCCGGCTGCGCTTGCTGACTGATCTATTGCGCGCAGGTCAGGCAGCTGGCGAAGTCACCGCTGGGGTTCCCGCGGAAGGCTTGGCCGCGTATGTGAACGCCAGCGTCGCCGGGCTGCGGATCTCCGCTCAAGGCGGCGCGCCGCTGGCCCGGCTGGCCGACATCGTCCAGGCCGCCACCCGGGCGCTTCGCCCGTAGCCACGCCCTTCCGGCTTCATGCCGGCCGAGTTTTGAACCGATCGTTACAGGAAAGGGATTCTCATGTCCGTGACCCGAGTGCCGTCCGCGGTCTACGTACTGGCGGCAGGCATTTTCGCCATGGTCACCAGCGAATTCGCCGTCGCCGGGCTGATGCCGCAGCTCGCCGCCGGACTCGGTGTCGACGTCGCGCAGATCGGCTACCTCATCACGGTCTTCGCCGTCGCGATGGCAGTCGGCGGCCCGGTGCTGACGCTGGTGTTGCTGCGCGTCCGGCCGAAAACCGCACTGATGGTCATCTTCGCCGTGTTCTTGGCTGGCAACGTGCTGGCCGCGCTCGCGGCGACGTACTCGGTGATGGTGGTCGCGCGCGTGATCAGCGGTGTTGCGTCGCAAGCCTTCTTCGGCATCGCGATTTCCCTGTGCGGGCAACTGGTCGGCGAACGCGTGCGCGGCCGGGCGATCGGCGTCGCGATGAACGGCCTGATGCTCGGCACCCTGCTGGGACTGCCGCTGGCGACCTTCGCGGGCGGACATTTCGGCTGGCGAGCGGCGTTCTGGACGATCACCCTGCTGACCGTGCTGGCCGCGCTGCTGACTCAGTTCCAAGTGCGCGATGCCGGGCCGGTTCACCACCGGGAAACCGTGGACCTGCGCGTTTTCCGCCGTCCGAAGCTGATTCTCGCGCTGGTCTCCAGCACGCTGATTATCGGCGCGACGTTTTCCGCGTTCAGCTTCTTCACACCGATCCTGACCCAAGTCAGCGGATTCTCGCCGGACACGGTCCCGCTGCTGCTACTCGGCTACGGTGCGGCGACGGTCGTCGGCAACAGCATCGTCGGCAGGCTCGCTGACCGGCACACCGTGTCTACGCTCGCGGTCGGCACGCTCCTCAACGCCTTCTTCCTCACCGGCTTCGCACTGTTCACGGATGTGCCCGCGGCGGCGCTGGTGTTCATGCTCGCGATCGGCCTGGCTGGCGTGACGATGAACCCCGCGATGGCGGTGCGGGTGCAGCGGGCGGGGAACACCAGTCCGCTGGTCAACACGGTGCACTCGTCGTTCATCACGCTCGGGGTCATGCTCGGCTCGTCCGTCGGCGCCAGCCTGATCGAGCCGTACGGCCTGCGCGCGCCGATCGTCCTCGGCGCCGCGATGGCCGTGGTCGCGGTGGTGACGATCCTGCCCGCGTTCCGTCGGGCGGTTCAGCCGGTGGTGCCTGTTCCGGAGGTTTGCTGCGCCAGCACGGCCGGATAGGTGGTTTCCAGCAGCTGCACCAGCGATTCCACCAGAAACGCGCGCAGTTCGGCCCGATCGAGGGTGCCGCGGACCAGCCATTCCCGGGACGCGGCGCGCAGCATCCCGCCGTATGCGCGGATCATCGCCCGCAGCTGCGGATGTCCGTTCGCGGGCAGCAGCGCGGCGGCGAGCACCCGGTCGGCGGCGATCTCGTCGGCCTCGCGCATAATCCGCTCGACCTCCGGGTCGTGCGCCGCGTCGATGACGGTGAGCCAGGCGTCCCGGTTGCGTTCCACGACGTCGATCCACCGGTCGATGCCGATCTCCAGCCGCAGCCGGGGCGGGCCGTCGGGCAGGGCGTCGACGACCGGGGCGGGCACGATCGTCATCTGCCGCACCACTTCGAGATACAGCTCGCGTTTGCCGCCGAAATAGTGGTTGATCAGCGGCCGGGCGACTCCCGCTGCCGCCGCGATGTCCGAAGTGGACACCGACGAGTAGCTGCCCGCGCCGAAGCACCGCCGGGCCGCGGCGAGGATCTCGGCCCGGCGTTCGGCGGGATCCAGCCGCCGCCGGGGTCCGCTGCTCACCGCGCCAGCCTCGCCGCCGGGCGAGGTCGTTGTCAACACGTTGCGGACCGCGGCGCGGTGCTGTCACCGGATGCCGTTACCCAACCGGAACAACCGGCCGGTAACTCCGGCCGCCCCGGCCGCGACCTTCAGCCGGGGGACGTGGGGCGAGCGGGAGCGGGCGATGAACGGCACGGACCAGCAGCCGCGGCCGTCCGGCCGGTGGGTCGGGGTGCGGTTGCACTACCGGCACGTCCGGATGGACGACCGGCCGTGCGCGACCGGCTGCCCGGAGGACGAGCTGACGGTGTCGTATCCGGGGATACTGATCAGCAGCTACGACGACGGCGAACTGGTGGGGGAGAGGTGGATCCCGCTGGGAGCCGAGCCGAGCGAGGAGGACGACGAGGCGCTGATCGAACAGCTGCGGGCGGCGCTGTGGTGGCAACTGGGCGAGACGCAACCGGACACCTGACCCGCGTCGAGAAGTACGTGAGGGGAACCCTGAGGGAATCTGATTCCCTCAGGGTTCCCCTCACGGCTTTCCCAGCCGCCGTTCGAGGCCGTCTAGGAGCAGGCGCAGGCCGGTCGCTGGTGTTCGGCCCGGAATCCGTCCGCGATCTGGGCTATCACCTCGGGTACTTCCCAGCTCGGACGCGGCTCGCTCTCGACGGCTGGGAGGTCGTCTACAACCTGCCCGCGGGCAACGGCGTCGGCGGCCGGGTCGTCATGCTTTACCCGCTGGGCGCTTCCGGCGACTGCCGGGTCCTGATCGGTTTCACCTCGACAGAACCGATTTCGCCGCGAGCAAACCCAGCGGCGGTGGTAACGGAGGCGTTCGCCGGAGCAGGCTGGGAGGTTCCCGCTCTTCTGGACCAACTCACGGACGACCTGTACTTCTCCCGAGCAGGGGAGGTCCGGCTGACGGAATGGCACCGCGGACGAACGGTCCTGCTCGGCGATTCGGCCTTCGGCGGTTCGCTCGGCATGGGGACCAGCCTGGCTGTCGTCGGTGCCTACGTCCTCGCCGGTGAACTGTCCACTATGGACGAACCGCAGGCGGCTTTCGCCGCTACGCCGACGAGATGCGGGACTACGTGACCGCGAACCGGAAACGCCCGCCCGGCAGGCAACGGATGCTGGGCGGGCTTCAGCGCTCGGCGAACGCCATCACGCTGAAGCCCTACCCGGCTTTACGCTCCTGATCCGGTGACCGCCCGGTCGGCCGTCTCCGCCTTCTCCCGCAGGTCTACGCCCCGGGTCTCCGGAAGCGTGAACACGACCAGCGCGCTGATCACCATGAGCACGATCCCGTAGATGATGAACAGCGACGGGTGTCCGTTCCCGGCGAACAGCGTCTGCAAGTACGGTGCCGTGCCGCCGAACGCCGCGACCGCGATCGAGTACGGCACGCCGACGCCGACCGCGCGGATGCGGGTCGGGAAGATCTCCGCGTAGACCGCCGGGCCGATGGAGGAGAACCCGGCCATGAACACCAGTGCGATCGACATCGCCACGAACAGCTGCCACGCCTCGTGTCCGACCATCGCGTTCAGCGGGAAGCTCAGCACGAGCAGGCCCGCGATCGCGATGAACAGCACCGGCTTGCGGCCGATGCGGTCGGACAGCATTCCCCACAGCGGCAAGGCGATCAGGAACACGACGTTCGCGAACACGCCCGCCCACAGCGCGCCAGTCGGGGCGACGCCGCGCACGGTGATCGCGTACGACGGCGCGGCGACGGCCCACATGTAATAGATGACCGTCGCGCCGACCGTCAGCCCGACGACCTGCGCGAGCAGCTTCGGGTTCTGCTTGATCGTCTGCCAGATCTGGCCCTTCTCCTTCGCCGCGTCCTTCTTCGAGGCCTGGAACACCTCGGTCTCTCGCATGCGCAGCCGCACGTAGAGCGAGTAAATGCCAAAGACGCCGCCGAGGATGAACGGGATGCGCCAGCCGTAGGACAGCATCTGCTCGTGCGTCAGGACGCCGGAGAGAACCGCGCCCAGCAGCGTGCCGACGAGGACGCCGCAGGTGCCGGAGAAGTAGATCAGACTCGACCACAACCCGCGGCGGGCCGGCGGAGCGACCTCGGCGATGTAGGTCTGCGCGGACGGCAGCTCGCCGCCGTGCGCGAGGCCCTGGGCCAGCCGCGCGACCACGAGGATCACCGACGCCCACACGCCGATTTGGCCGTACGTCGGGGAAAGGCCGATGACCAGGCTGCCGGCGGCGGCGATCGCGACGGTCAGCGACATCGCCAGCTGACGGCCCTTTCGGTCGGCGATCCAGCCGAACACCCAGCCGCCGACCGGCCGTGCGGCGAACCCGACCGCGAACACCGCCAGGGTGCTCAGCAGAGCCGAAACCGCGCTGTGGGCGTTGAAGAACTGCGCGGCGAAGAAGGACGCGAACGTGGCGTAGACGTTCCAGTCGAACCATTCCATCGCGTTGCCGGCGCCGAGCCCGAAGAGGGTGCGGCGCCGGTCTTGGACCACAGAAGTCATCGCAGTGCTCCTTCGGCGAAACGGTCGAGACGGCGGACGGCGAGCTCGGCGTAGACGGTGGAGGCGCGGGACAGTACGGACGGGTCGAAATCGGCGTACGGGCTGTGGTTGTTGGGCGCGGTGTGCGGTTCGAGACCGGGCATCAGCGCGCCGAGGCCGAGGAACGTGCCCGGCACCGCGGCGAGCACGCGGGAGAAGTCCTCGGAACCGGCGACCGGGTTGGGCAATTCGGTGTAGTACTGCTCGCCGATCGTCTCGCGGACGACCTCGGCGCCGAACGCCGTTTCATCGACATCCGTGACGGTCACCGGATATTCGTTCTCGAACACGACGTCCGCGGTGACGCCGTTCGCCCGCGCGACCCCGTCGATGGTCTCGCGGATGGTGGTGTCCAGCAGGGCGGCGGTGTCGTCGGAGAAGCAGCGGACCGTGGCCTCGAACTCGGCGGTCGCGGGGATGACGTTGCGCTTGGTGCCGCCGCGGATGACGCCGACGGTGAGCACTGCCGGGTCGAAGATGTCCAGCCGCCGCGTGATCATCGTCTGCAGCGCGGTGATCATCGCTGCCGCCGCGGAGATCGGGTCTTTGGCGCGGTGCGGCATTGAGCCGTGGCCGCCTTCGCCGTGCACGGTGACGAGCAGCTTGTGCGAAGCGGACATCAGCGTCCCGGGGCGGCTCGCGAACTGACCGCTGGGCAGCATCGACGAGAAGACGTGCAGCCCGTACGCAGCGTCGACGCGTCGGCCAGCGGCGTCGAGCACGCCTTCCTTCAGCATTACGCCCGCGCCGTCCCAGCCTTCTTCGCCGGGCTGGAACATCAGGACGACATCGCCGTTGAGCCGGTCTCGGTGGGTGTGCAGCAGCCGCGCCGCGCCGACCAGCGACGTGGTGTGCAGGTCGTGGCCGCACGCGTGCATCGCGCCGTTGGTCGCGGCGAAGTCGAGCCCCGTCGCTTCCTGGACCGGGAGCGCGTCCATGTCGGCGCGCAGCAGGACCGTGCGCGGTTGAGCCGAATCCCGGCGCGAGCCCTCGCCGCGAAGCACCGCGGTCACCGATGTCGTATCGGTGCCGGTGGAGACCTCCAGGCCGAGCCCGTCGAGTTCGCGCAGCACGCGTTCCTGGGTGCGCGGCAGGTCGAGCCCGATCTCGGGTTCGCGGTGCAGGTCGCGGCGCAGATGAGCCAGGTCGTCCTGCTGGCTGCGGGCGTCTTCGTGGAGGTCCACCGGCTCGGCTCCTCTTCGTCGGGGAACGGGCGTCTTGGTGGTCGAGTGTGCGAACTGACGCCCGATATCGGGTTAGAGTTGTCGGAATCGCTCGCAGATAGGCCCGCTGGAGAAGAAACAATGATCGACTCACTGGAGGAGGAAGACTTTTCGCTCATCCACGCGCTGCAACTGCGCCCCCGCGCCACCTGGACGCAACTGGCCGCGGCACTCGACTCCTCCCCGGTGACGCTGGCGCGGCGCTGGGAGCGGCTGCGCGACGGGGGAGCGGCCTGGGTGACGGCGTATCCACACGTGCCCGGGCTGTATCAGGTGCAGGCCGCGTACGTGGAAATCCGCTGCGCGAGCGGCCAGGTGCGCGAGCTGATCCGCGAGCTGTCGACGTGGCCTTCGGTGGCCAGCATCGAGGAGGCTTCCCGCGAGTACAGCCTCGTGCTGACCGTCTTCGGCCTCGGCTTGCGCGATCTGTCGGCCCTGCTGCTGGACGCGATCCCCAGCCTCCCCGGGGTGCTCAACACGCGCTCGCATCTGGCGTCACGGCTGCACGTCGAAGGCAGTTCGTGGCGCGTAGGCGCGCTCGACCGACGGCGCGTGCAGGCCCTGTCGCAACTACCGTCCATCAGCGGCGGGCGGCTGGCGAAGCTGCAGCCGTGGGAAGAGCCTTATGCCCCGCTGACCGTTGCCCTGGGCGAGGACGGTCGGCGTAGTGCTGCCGACCTTGCCCGGATCACTGGACGCCCCGTGTCGACTGTGCGGCGTCAGCTAGGCCATCTGCTGAGTGCCGATGCACTGACATTCCGCTGCGAGATCGCGCAGGGGCTGACACCGTCGCCGATTGTCGTGAACTGGTGGTGCCAGGTCCCGGTGGCGCACGTGTCGACGTGCGTGGATCGGTTGCGGGCCAACCCGACTGTGCGGCAGATGGCGAGTTTGCCCGGTCCGGCGAATCTTTTGGTGACCACGTGGATGCGTTCGATCGAGGAGTCGATGCGGATGCAGGAGCATCTGGAGCAGGATCTGGCGCCGCTGTCGGTGGTGGATTCGGCGCTGATCCTGCGGACGGTGAAGCGGATGGGCTGGCTGCTGGACGATTTGGGGCGGAGTACCGGGTTTGTGGTGACTATGCCCGCTCCGGCTCGTAGGGAATTGCCTTAGGCCAGGCGGAACGTCGCGCGGTATTCGGAGGGCGAGACGCCGAGCGCGTCGCGGAAGTGGCGGCGAAGCGTGGCGGCGCTGCCCATGCCGCAGCTCGCGGCGATCTGCTCGACCGGGGAGTCGGTGCGTTCGAGCAGTTCCTGTGCGCGGGCGAGGCGTTGTCGGTGCAGCCAGTTCAGCGGCGCGGTACCGAATTCGGCGCGCATCCGGCGAGCGAGTTGCCGGGAGCTGAGACCGGCATGGCGCGCGAGATCGGCGACCGTGAGCGGTTGGTCCAGCCGGGACCGCGCCCATTCCGCGGTGCGCGCCAGGGCGGAACCTTCCGGGGATGGCGGCGGGGACACGAATTGCGCCTGCCCGCCGTGCCGATGCGGCGGGACGACCAAGCGGCGGCCGAGGTCGTTGGCGACCGCGGCACCCAGGTCGCGGCGGACCAAGTGCAGACACAGGTCTAGGGCGGCTGTCTTCCCTGCTGAAGTGAGGATGTCGCCCTCGTCGACGTAGAGCACGTCGGAGCGCACCTTCACGCGCGGATAGCGGCGGGCCAGATCGTCGGCGTGCATCCAGTGGGTGGTCGCGATCCGGCCGTCCAGCAGTCCGGCCTCGGCCAGGACGAACGAGCCGGTGCACAGGGCCGCGATCCGGACCCCGTTCGCGTGCGCCTCCCGGAGCGCGGCCGCGAGCGCCGGATCGATCTCCTCGCCGGGCGAATCCGTGGAGGGAACCACGATCAGATCTGCGGCGGCTGCACCGATTTCCGAGACGCCGATCGCGGGCAGATGCGGCAGCCAGTGCCGCGGCGACCGGTCCGGGCAGGCCACGACAACGTCGTACCAGTCGCCGCCGGGGGAGAGGTCCGAACGGTCGACGCCGAAGACCTCCGCCGCGATCGCGACCTCGTACAGCATCGCGTGCTCGTGCAGGACGAGCACCAGTCGAGGCATGTCCGATACTGTACGCAACTCGTCCTTTCAGACACTCACCAGCGGCGCGCGAGAGTGTCCAGAATCAGCCTTATGACAGATTCCCAGCGGGTCCTGGTCTACGGCGCCAGCGGCCACACCGGAAAGTTCGTGGTCGCCGAGCTGCTGCGACGCGGTCTTCAGCCGATCGTCGCGGGGCGCAGTCTCGCGCAGGTCACGGATCTTGATCGGCGCGCGGCGAGCATCGACGACGGCCCCGGTTTGCGGGCGCTCCTCACGGATGTCGCGGTGGTAATCAACTGCGCTGGCCCGTTCCTGGACACCGCCCTCCCGCTCGCGACGGCAGCGGTCGAGACCGGCACCCACTACCTCGACGTCACCGCTGAACAGCCCGCCGTCCAGCAGCTCTACCGCGAACTCGACGCGCCCGCCCGCGCGGCCGGGACCGTCGTAATACCCGCCATGGCGTTCTACGGCGGGCTGGCCGATCTGCTTCTGACCGCCGTGCTCGGTCCGGAGACGTCCGCTGCCGAGGTCGAGATCGCCATCGGACTCGACCGGTGGTGGCCCACGGAGGGAACCCGGATCACCGGCGCCCGCAACACCGCGCCCAGGCTGGTCATCCGCGACGGCGCCCTCGCCCCGCTCTCCGACCCGGCGGCGACCGGCACATGGGACTTCCCGAAGCCGATCGGCGCACAGTCCACTGTGGAGCTTCCGTTCTCCGAGGTGGTCACGATCGACCGGCATCTCGAGGTGGGAACCCTGCGCTCCTGGCTGAACACCGCCCCGCTCGACGACCTTCGCGACCCGGACACCCCGGCGCCGCAAGCCCACGACGAGCACGGACGCTCGGCGCAACGCTTCGCCGTCGAGGTCACTGTCGGCCCGGAGATTCGTCGCGGCACAGCGACTGGGCGCGACATCTACGCGACGACCGCACCGATCCTGGCCGAAGCCACTGTCCGGCTTCTGGACGGCCGGTACCGCGGCTCGGGCGCGCTGGCACCTGGCGAGGCATTCGCTGCGGCCGACTTTCTGAGGGCGATTCCGGACGCTGATTTCGAAGCTGTCTGGAGATAAGCCGCTAGGCGCGCAACCCGTCGAACGCCATCTTGCACACCGCGTCCGCCAATTCCTCCGGCGACGACCCCCGCCGCGGCCGGTACCACTCGATCAGCGAGTTCACCGTGCCGAACAGCAGCCGTGCCGCGATCGCGGGGTCGATATCCGGCCGAACATCCCCTTCAGCCTCGGCCTGCTTCACGAGATCCGTCACCAGATGATCGAACTCGCGCCGCCGCGCCAACGCCGCCCGCTCGGCCTTCGTATTGCCCCGCACCCGCAGCAGCAGCGTCACGAACGGCAGCCGATCCGCCAGCACCAGTACACTTCCGCGCACCAAATGCTCCAAGCGGTCGATCGCGCGCCCGTCAAGGGCTTCCGTCGACTCCGCGACCTCGAACAGTCCGTCCAAGGCCCGGTCGACCGCCAGCCGCAGCAGCTCTTCCTTGCTCGGCACATGGTGGTAGATCGCGGATTTCGTGATGCCGAGCTTGCGCGACAGGTCCTCCATGCTGGTCCCGTCGTAACCGCGGTCGTTGAACAGCTTGACCGCGACCTGGAGCAGCGACTCCAGGTCGTAGCCAGGCCGGCCGCGGCGGGCGGGGGTCGTCACGAGCGTTCGTCCAGTACGCGGCGCATCTTGCCGAGCGAGCGCTCCAGCGTGTCCGGGTCCACGATCTCCACCGAAACGCTTACGCCGACGCCGTCCTTCACTCCGGCGGCCACCGCAGAGGCCGCCGAAGAGCGACCCTCGGCCGTCGTGTCGGCGCGGGCTTCGACGCGCACGGTGAGGTGGTCCAGACGGCCGCGGGTCGAGCGGACCAGCTGGAAGTGCGGGCTCAATCCCTCGGTGCGCAGGACGATTTCCTCGATCTGCGTGGGGAAAACGTTGACCCCGCGCAAAATAATCAGATCGTCGCTGCGGCCGGTCACCTTCTCCATCCGGCGGAACGCCGGACGCGCGGTGCCGGGCAGCAGGCGGGTCAGGTCGCGGGTGCGGTAGCGGATGATCGGCAGCGCCTGTTTGGTCAGCGACGTGAACAGCAGTTCGCCGCGTTCGCCTTCGGGCAGCACCTGGTCGGTGAACGGGTCGATCACCTCGGGGAAGAAGTGGTCCTCCCAGATGTGCAGGCCGTCCTTGGTTTCCGCGCATTCCTGCGCGACACCGGGGCCCATCACCTCGGACAGGCCGTAGATGTCGACCGCGTCGAGGGCGAACCGTTCTTCGATCTCGGAGCGCATCTGCTCGGTCCACGGCTCCGCGCCGAAAATGCCCACCTTCAGCGAGCTGGCCCGCGGATCCACGCCCTGGCGCTCGAACTCGTCGAGCAGCGTCAGCATGTACGACGGCGTGATCATGATGATCTCCGGCTTGAAGTCGGTGATCAGCTGGACCTGCCGCGCGGTCATCCCGCCGGACGCCGGAATCACCGTGCAGCCGAGCTTTTCCGCGCCGTAGTGCGCGCCGAGCCCGCCGGTGAACAGGCCGTAGCCGTACGCCACGTGCACCTTGTGCCCCGGCCGTCCGCCCGCGGCGTGGATCGAGCGCGCCATCACGGTGGCCCAGGTGTCGAGGTCTTCCTCGGTGTAGCCGACGACGGTCGGCTTCCCGGTGGTGCCGCTGGAGGCGTGCAGCCGGCGGATCTGGTCCTGCGGCACGGCGAACATGCCGAACGGGTAGCTGTCGCGCAGGTCGGCCTTGGTGGTGAAGGGGAACTTCGCCAGGTCGCCCAGCTCGCGGCAGTCGTCGGGATGCACGCCCGCCTCGGCGAACTTCTTGCGGTACAGCGGGACGTTCTCGTACGCGTGCCGCAGGGTCCACTGCAGCCGTTCCAGCTGGAGCGCGGCCAGCTCGTCGGCGCTGACGTTTTCGGCGAGGGTGGGGGTCACTGTGCTTCCCGGGTCTTCTCGATGACGCGGCTGCGGCCGCGGAATTCGGCGACGACCTCGGGCCCGCCGGGGGTCTCCCGGTGCACCGTGACGTCGTAGATGCCGTTGCGGCCGTAGCGGGTGCGCTCGGCGGCCGTCGCGACGAGGTGGTCGCCCAGTTTTCCGGCGGCGACGAACGAGATCTCCGCGCCCGCGGCGACGGTGACCGGGCCGTACGTGTTGCAGGCGAGGGCGAAAGTGGTGTCGGCGAGCAGGAACACGTAACCGCCGTGGGCGATGTCGTGGCCGTTGACCATCGTCTCGGTGACCTTCATGGCGGCCACCGCGCGGCCGTCGGCCGCCTCGACGAGTTCGATGCCGAGCGCACGGGACGCCTCGTCGGTGTCGAACATGGCGTGCGCGGCGTTGCGGGTCACGAGCTAGGCCTCCGGGACGGTGACTTACTGACCGAATGGCCGGTAATCCCGGCGCGAGCCCAGTAAAGGCCGCGCCTGGCGCGGTGTCAAGCAATGCGGGGGTTCCGATCAGCGGGGAGAACGGCTATCCTGCGAATTACTGAACGTCCGGTTGGTAATTCGGCGAGAGGGTCGGCATGGTTCTGCTCCGCAGCTACGTCTCCGGGGGATGGCACACGGCGCCGGGCGAGGGCGCCCCGCTGCACGACGCGGCGACCGGGGAGGAAGTGGCCCGGATTTCGTCGGAGGGGATCGACTTCGCCGCCGCGCTCGACTACGGCCGCACGGTCGGCGGTCCGGCGCTGCGGAAGCTGACGTTCCATCAGCGGGCCGCGCTGCTGAAGGCGCTCGCCTCGCACCTGCGCGAGTACCGCGAAGAGCTGTACGCGCTGTCGGCGCGCACGGGTGCGACGCTTGGCGACTCGAAGTTCGACATCGACGGCGGCATCGGCGTCCTGTTCAGCTACGGCTCGAAGGGCAAGCGCGAGCTGCCGAACGACACCGTGTACGTCGACGGCGCGGTCGAGCCGCTGAGCCGCGGCGGCACGTTCGTCGCGCAGCACATCGCCACGCCGCTGCAGGGCGTCGCGGTCCAGATCAACGCCTTCAACTTCCCGGTGTGGGGGCCGCTGGAGAAGTTCGCGCCCGCGTTCCTCGCCGGCGTGCCGAGCCTGATCAAGCCGGCCAGCCAGACCGCGTACCTCACCGCGCGGCTCGTCGAGCTGATCGTCGAATCCGGCATCCTGCCCGAGGGCACGGTGCAGTTCGTCGCGGGCAGCGTCGGCGACCTGCTCGACCACGTCACGGCGCAGGACCTGGTGTCGTTCACCGGTTCCGCGTCCACCGCGCAGAAGCTACGCGCGCACCCGGCGATCGTGCGGAACTCGGTGCGCTTCAACGCCGAGGCCGACTCGCTGAACTGCTCGATCCTCGCCCCGGACGCCCGGCCGTCGACGCCGGAGTTCGACCTCTTCGTCAAGCAGCTGACCACCGAGATGACGGTGAAGGCGGGCCAGAAATGCACCGCGATCCGCCGCGCGTTCGTCCCGGCGGAAATGCTGGACGACGTCGCTGAAGCGGTCAGCGCCCGGCTCGCGAAGGTGACCGTCGGCAACCCGAACGCCGAGGGCGTCCGGATGGGCGCGCTGGCCAGCCTGGAGCAGCGCGAGGAAGTACGCCGTTCGCTTAAGGCGCTGCTCGACGCGGGCAGCATCGTCTTCGGCGACCCGGAGCACGTCGACGTCGTGGACGGCGACGAGGCGACCGGCGCGTTCATCTCGCCGATCCTGCTCAAGGCCGACCCGGAGCGCGCGGAGCCGCACGAGGTCGAGGCTTTCGGCCCGGTGTCCACGCTGATGCCGTACACCTCGGTCAAGCAGGTCATCGAGTTCGCGGCGCGCGGCGGCGGCAGCCTGGCCGGGTCGGTCGTGACCGGTGACCCGGTGTTCGCGCGCGAGATCGTGCTGGGCGTCGCGCCGTACCACGGCCGGCTGCTCGTGCTCGACAGCGAAGACGCGAAGGAGTCCACCGGGCACGGTTCGCCGATGCCGCAACTGGTCCACGGCGGCCCCGGTCGCGCGGGCGGCGGAGAGGAGATGGGCGGTATCCGCGGCGTGCTGCACCACATGCAGCGCACGGCCGTGCAGGGCAGCCCGACGGTGCTCGGCGCCGTCACCGGCCGGTGGGTCGAGGGCGGTCCGCGGACCGAGGACGACGTCCATCCGTTCCGGAAGTCGTTGGCCGAGCTGAAGGTCGGCGACTCGGTGGTGGCCGGTCCGCGCACCGTCACGCGCGCCGACATCGACCACTTCGCCGAGTTCACCGGCGACACCTTCTACGCGCACACCGACGAAGCGGCGGCAGCGGCGAACCCGCTGTTCGGCGGCATCGTGGCGCACGGCTACCTGGTCGTCTCGTTCGCGGCGGGCCTGTTCGTATCGCCCGAGCCGGGTCCGGTGCTGGCGAACTACGGCCTGGAGAACCTGCGCTTCCTCACGCCGGTGAAGGTCGACGACGCGCTGACGGTCACCTTGACGGCCAAGCAGATCACGCCGCGGATCGACCAGGAGTACGGCGAAGTCCGCTGGGACGCCGACGTCACCAACCAGGACGGCGACTCGGTCGCGAAGTACGACGTGCTCACCCTTGTCTCGAAGGAGCAGCCGTGACCGCTGTGGCAGAGCCCGAACTGGAAGCCCTGTTCGAGCACACCATCGAACGGGACCAGCGCATCGAACCGCGCGACTGGATTCCCGAGGGCTACCGCAAGACGATGATCCGCCAGATCGCGCAGCACGCGCATTCGGAGATCATCGGCATGCAGCCGGAGGGCAACTGGATCACCCGCGCGCCTTCGTTGCGGCGCAAGGCGATCCTGCTCGCGAAGGTGCAGGACGAGGCCGGGCACGGGCTGTACCTGTACTCCGCGGCGGCGACGCTGGGCGCGGACCGCGCGGACCTCACCGACAAGCTCATCACCGGCCGGCAGAAGTACTCGTCGATCTTCAACTACCCGACGCTGACCTTCGCCGACGTCGGCGTGATCGGCTGGCTGGTGGACGGTGCCGCGATCTGCAACCAGGTGCCGCTGTGCCGGTCGTCGTACGGGCCGTACGCGCGGGCGATGATCCGGATCTGCAAGGAAGAATCCTTCCACCAGCGGCAGGGTTACGAGCTGCTGATGACCATGATGCGCGGCACCGAGCAGCAGCGGGAAATGGTGCAGGAGGCGGTGAACCGCTGGTGGTGGCCGTCGCTGATGATGTTCGGCCCGCCGGACGCGGATTCGCCGAACACCGCGCAGTCGATGGCGTGGAAGATCAAGCGGCACACCAACGACGAGCTGCGGCAGCGCTTTGTCGACATGTCTGTCCCGCAGGCTGAGGCGCTCGGCGTGACGTTCCCGGACCCGGAGCTGAAGTGGAACGCCTCGCGCGAACACTACGACTTCGGTGCGGTCGACTGGGACGAGTTCAAGAACGTGCTCAAGGGCAACGGCCCGTGCAACGCGGACCGGATCGCCCACCGGCGGCGCGCCCACGACAACGGTGCCTGGGTTAGGGAAGCTGCGGCGGCGCACGCGGCCAAGAAAGAGGTTTCGGCATGAAGCACGACTGGCCGTTGTACGAGGTTTTCGTCCGCGGCAAGCGGGGCCTGAACCACGTGCACGTGGGTTCGCTGCACGCAGCGGACGACGAGATGGCGCTGCACCACGCGCGCGATCTCTACACGCGCCGCAACGAAGGTGTGTCGATCTGGGTCGTTCGCGCCTCGGACATCACCGCGTCGTCGCCGGACGAGAAGGACCCGTTCTTCGCACCCAGCGGGGACAAGGTGTACCGGCACCCGACATTCTACGACATTCCCGACAACGTTCCCCACATGTGAGGTCTGGGATGTCTTTCGACAACGTCTACGAAGCCATCACCGAGGACAACGACGCCCGGTGGGCCTTCGGCACCGGATTCGCTGACCCGCTGTCCGGTGTGGACACTTCGGTTCCGTCCGGAGTGGACGGTGCGCGGCTGGCCGCGTATTGCCTGATGCTGGGCGATGACGCGTTGATCTTCTCGCATCGCTTGCAGGAGTGGGTCAGCAACGCGCCGGAGCTGGAGGACGAGGTCGCGATCGCGAACATCGGCCTCGATCTTCTTGGCCAGGCGCGGTTGTTGCTTGCTCGGTCTGGCAAGGCCGACGACACTGATCGGTCTGAGGACACGTTCGCGTTCTTGCGCGCGGAGAACGAGTTCCGGAACGTTCGGCTGGCTGAGCTGGGCGGCGGGCACTTCGGGCACCTGATCGCGCAGTTGTTCTTGTTCTCGACTTGGCGGCTTGCGTTGTTCCAGCAGCTGGAGTCCAGTGTGGACCCGGTGCTGGCGGCTATCGCGGCCAAGGGGGTCAAGGAATTGGCCTATCACCGGGATTATGCCGCGCAGTGGCTGGTGCGTCTTGGCGACGGGACGCCGTTGTCGCGGGAGCGGATGGCCGAGGGGCTGACCGCGGTGTGGCCGTACGTCGAGGAGTTGTTCTCGACGCATCCGGTCGAGTTCGTGGATGCTGCCTCGTTGCGGCCGGAGTTCGATGCTGTCGTGGATCAGGCATTGGCCGCGGCGACCTTGGAGAGGCCGGAGATCGGGGCTATCGCCGGGGTTTCCGGGCGTACTGGCCGTGACGGTGTCCACACTGAACAGATGGGCTTCCTGCTGGCCGAGTTGCAGAGTGTGGCTCGGGCGATGCCTGGAGCGTCGTGGTGACCGCCGTCGCGGTGGCTTCTACGGTCACTGATCCCGAGTTGCCGATGCTGACGCTCGCGGATCTCGGGGTGTTGCGCGAGGTGTCCGAAGAGGACGGTCGGGTTACGGTTTCCATTACGCCGACTTATACCGGGTGTCCGGCGATGGACACTATGCGCGACGACCTGGAGCACGCGTTGCGGGGCGCTGGGTATACCTCGGTTGAGATCCGTACGGTGCTGGAACCGGCTTGGACTTCGGACTGGATCAGCGAGGACGGGCGGCGGAAGCTCGCTGAGGCTGGGATTGCACCGCCGGGGTCCGCGCCTCAGCGGGTTGCGGGGCCGATTCCGTTGACGCTGGGGCCTTCTGTGCGGCGGGTGGCTTGTCCGCACTGTGGGTCTTGGGATACGGAGGAGCAATCTCGGTTCAGTGCTACTGCGTGCAAAGCGTTGCGGCGGTGCCGGTCTTGCTGGGAGCCGTTCGAACACGTCAAGGAGATTTGAGTGACTGCCACCGTTTCCCGTCGTACCGGGTTCCATCCGTTGCGGGTGGCTGAGGTTGAGCGGCTTTGCGACGACGCTGTGGCCGTTACCTTTGACGTGCCTTCCGAGCTTGCGTCGGTTTATGCGTTTGCGCCTGGGCAGTCGCTTACTCTGCGCCGGGTGGTGGACGGCCGCGACGAGCGCCGCTCGTACTCGATCTGTGCTCCGGCCGGGGAGCGCCCGCGCGTTGGCGTGCGTCTCGTGCCGGATGGGGTGTTCTCGTCTTGGCTGGTCAATGAGGTTCGGCCTGGGGACACTGTCGAGGTTTCCGCGCCTGCTGGGTCGTTCACTCCGGATCTTGCTGCTGGTGGGCATCATGTGCTGATCGCTGCTGGGTCTGGGATTACGCCGGTGTTGTCTATTGCGGCTTCGTTGCTGGCTACTCCGGATGCTTCGGTGACTGTGTTGTATGGGAACCGTCGCACTGACACGGTGATGTTCGCTGATGATCTTGCTGATTTGAAGGATCGGTATCCGGCTCGGTTGGAGTTGGTGCACGTCCTGTCTCGGGAGCCTCGTGAGGCTGAGTTGTTCACTGGGCGGTTGGATGCGGACAAGCTTCGTGCGTTGTTCGGGTCGATCGTGCCGGTGGAAGATGTTGACCACTTCTGGCTTTGTGGGCCGTTTGGGATGGTGACTTCGGCGCAGGATCTTCTTGGTTCGCTGGAGGTTCCTGGGGAGCGGATTCATCAGGAACTGTTTTATGTGGACGATGTGCCGCCGGAGCCCGTCAAGCATGTTGATCCTGCTGTGGCTGGTGCTTCGTCTGAGGTGACGTTGGTTCTTGACGGTCGGTCTACGACCATGAATTTGCCGCGTGAGTCTTCGGTGTTGGACGGGGCGCAGCGGTTTCGGCCTGACTTGCCGTTTGCTTGCAAGGGTGGGGTTTGCGGGACTTGCCGGGCTCGGGTGACTGAGGGGGCCGTTGATATGCGGCGGAATTTCGCGTTGGAGAAGGCTGAGGTGGAGGCTGGGTTTGTGTTGACTTGCCAGTCTCATCCGGTTTCTGAGCGGGTTACTGTTGATTTTGATGCTTGAATGCTCGTCGCCTGGCGGCGACATCGCTGGGGGTTGCGTGGGGCACCCCGAAGCTTGAGTGTGCTGACGGTCTGGGGGTGCTTGTCAAGGCGGGAAAGATGCCTTGACAAGC